>CAXTRP010000040.1:0-10909 GCA_964246615.1 uncultured Caulobacteraceae bacterium
TCATACCGAAGACACTATCCCCAGCAGGCGGCTTTTTCCTCGTCCTGCTAGGCTCAAGGTCGATCAGGGCGACCCACTCCTGCGCGAGCCGGGCGTATTGCCGCGTGCTCATGTGTTCACCTGCGCGGGTGCGGCTCGGAAAAAGCCAATCATCCTCTCGCGGCCCGCGAAGCTTTAGCCAAGCCGAGAGGGCGTCGCGCGTGGTGTCGGTGATCTCGAACGGTACTGGTCGTCCGGTCTTTTGCTGAATGAATGTCGCACGTTGCCGCAGCGAGCCGCCGGGAGCGACGTCACTGACCCGGAGTTTGACGAGGTCGCAACCTCGCAGCTTTGCGTCTATGCCGCAGTCGAACAGGGCGAGATCACGAACCCGGCCCGTGACCTTCAGCTGCTGACGAATGGCCCAAACGTGCTTGGCTTTGAACGGCGGCTTGGGCCCGATAACACGTCCACGGTTCCAAGGCCGCGGAACTGGACGAAATAGATCACGTTGTGTCATGCCGTCCTCCTCGGAGGACTTCTTCCTCCAAGTCGAGCGTCTCACGGTAAAGTCTTTTCCCTGCTGAGTTTTAGACGTGGCAAGTGCTCTGCGCCCATTGCTGCCATTGGTCTTCCGCCGCAAAGACGACATACCTCGAAGACAAGAGGTAGCCAGGGAGCAATGACTGCGACACTCGCGGGCTGGCAAGGCGAGGTGGTTGCGACGCTTTTGATGGACCGATCAGCGCTGCTCCGGGTACACCTACTCGCGGTGAGGTTGGATCGGTCCAGATGGTGATCTTGGGAGTTAGCTCATGCGTCGGCGGCCGAGGATGAAGTTTCAGGCGCCGCGACACATAGGTCGTGCCACCCGCTTAGACACGTCCTTGCACCTCGGTGCTGGGGTAAGCGCCTTAAGCCTGGCTCTCGCGGTAGCAACCCCCTGCGAAGCCATGGCGAGCCAATGGACCAAGATCGATGCTCTGCCGGTTTTTTCCGGTTGGCGGCAGGAGCTTCAGAGGCTGGTCGACACCGAGGGCCGCGGTCGGTTGAATCACTTTTGCGTCGTCGCTGAGACGTTTCGGCCTCCACGGGGACCTGGCGACGTGAAGCCGCCCGCCGAAGATCAAGTCGGAAGAGTCTACTGGCGCGAAGGCCGCCGTTTGATCGCTTGGGATCCGAGCAAGACCGCTGTGGACGCAACCAGCGCCAGGCCTGGAAACGATCTCGATCTCACCAAAGATGTGAGGGCCACCCAATCTGAGGTTGGATCAAGCACCTACCTCGTGACTCGCAGCTGGGTCAGCAGCATCATTCGCCACTGCGCAACCGACGGGTCTCAGATCGTCGTCTTGAAGGATAGGCCGGGTGGCTGACGTTCAACTCGCTCCTGAAAATACGGACGCCGGCGCTATGGAGCGCCTGATGCTGTTGGAGACTTACTCACCGGGGCGGGTCGGCTTCTATGACCGAGACGAGTCGCTCCGGGCTATGCGGCTGATGCGTCAGGTGATCACCAATCGGCTTCGGGCACCCGGCCAGTACAGCGCGGCGGGCGCGAAGACCGATACTGATATCATCGAGTTAGGTAATCAATTTGCGGGCTTTCAGGACTATCCCGATCTGCCTGCAAGCCTGAAGGCCAACCTCACGGAGATCCTACGCGTGGCGAACGCCCTGAAGGACTCTCGCCAAGCGGCATATGGGCATTTCGTCCAGGATGCGATTACGGCCGCGACCGAAGCTACCCCACCGCTCGGTCCCATCGACACAACAGCTACCGGGTGGCGGACGGCGCTGCACCATTCTCCAGGAAGCAACTTCCGCATCATAGCTACACTGCAAGGCAATACGTTCTTCGCCACCGTTCCAGTGCCACCTATGCCCAAGCGCAAATCCCACCGCAGCCCGGCTCATTGATAATCAAGTGGAGCCTGCAAGCTGAATTTTAGCCGGCGTTCGAACGACGAGGGTGCGCCCATTGCCACCATTTGGCTTCGGCCGGAAAGGCGACATGCCGTCGGGCTGTAGAAGCGGCTGCGCTGTTGCCCAAGAGTCTGAAGCTGAAGGTGAAACGGACTCGGCAACCCCGCTCTGAAGCAGACATCGCCGAATGGCGACTTCCTGGACGACGCTGGACGGCGCATGACGAACCAACCCTGCCGTTGGTAACGTCAGGCCGTCGCCGCGAAGAACTCAACCGAGATTGAGGTGTTTGCCCGTGACCGACGCAAGCGCCAAGCCGATGAACAAAATGAACCTGCGACCCCTCCTGATCGGCGCCTGCGCGGCCCTGGCCTGTAGCGCGGCATCGGCGCAACGCCCGTCAGAGTTCGCTGCAGCCGACGCCCGGCGGAAGGCTTGCATCACTCGCGACAGCAGCAACGACGGTATCCAGACCTGCACCTCCGTCGTCCAGAAGATCGCTGACGCCCGGCTGAACGCCGTTTACGGGAGCTGGACTGACACGCTGAAGCACCCGGGGCCGAACGACGTCAAGGACGACGCGGAGATCCTCAAGCGGCTCGTCACGGCCGAGCGGGCCTGGATCGACTTTCGAGACAAGGATTGCGCGCTGCAAAGCACCTCTGCACTCGGCGGGACGGCAGAGACCACGGTCTTCAGCGACTGCCGCTACACTTTCACAAAGGCTCGTGTTTCAGCGTTGGAGGCGGCCCGCGCAGCCCGCTGACGGGCCGACCTCACGTAAGAGGGGGGCTTCGGTCCGTGGGCGCCCGCAGTCACCCGTCGATGCACGCTGCCCCGCCCGTGGCCAGCGGTGGGTTACGGGTGGGAAGAGCGGGACCGCCTCCGACCCACAAAGGCCGAACACCGGGTCCGCTCGGGCGCAACCGATCCCTTGCGGAAGGGCAGGGCACCCGGCCCGGGCTCCGCGCCCATAAGCGACATGCTGGTTGCGCCAGCTTTCCGGCAGTCGAGGAGGTTGCTGGCGGGCCGATCGAGGGCCGGCAGCGGCCGAAGTTGGATGTGAAGCAGACTTTCCCTCTCCGCTCGGAGAGCGGACATGGCCGAAGCACGAGTTTCGGGAGGGGGCCTAAGATAGCCCCCGTCCGCGCCGATGTACGACGCCACTGGCGAGTGCGGTACGAGATCCGCACCCTACTCCGGGGCGCGGGATGCGTCTGAAAACACGCCCCGCAACGACTAGGTTGTTTACACTATCGCATTATAGGTTGACACCCGGGAATACCGGTAGCTATTATGGCGCATGTTAGTTGACACCGCCACGCTGCTTGAGATTTTTGATGCCGCCTTGGAAGCGGATTACACTCGCGTGCGCAGGGCGGGCAATCGCGTGGCGCGCGCCCTTGCTGAGAGCGGCGACGCTGCCGGGGCGAAGGCGCTCCAAGCCGCACTCAAACAGCGCGCGATCCCGCTTCAAGCCAGCGGTTATTCGGAGTCGTTGCCGCGCGACGCGGGATCTCGGCTGCCGCTCGTCGAGGAAGGCCAGTGGCCCACGACGCCCGCTTTCCTAAACGAACAGTCGGGCAAGACGGTCGCCCGCTTCCTAGAAGACGCCGCCAATAGTGCGCTTCTTGCGCGTGAAGGCGTGGCGACACGTTTAGGCCTATTGATCCACGGTCCGCCCGGCTCAGGAAAGTCGCTGCTCGCCGGTCATATCGCGGCGCGTCTGCAGCGTCCGTTCTATATCGTTAGGCTCGATTCCATAATCTCCTCACGGTTGGGAGAGACCGCCAAGAACATCCGCGGTGTGTTCGAGTTCATCCCGCAGCGCAAGGCCGTTCTCTTCCTCGACGAAATGGACGCCATCGCCAGGTTGCGCGATGATCGACAAGAACTCGGAGAGCTCAAGCGCGTAGTGAACACCGTTTTGCAAGGTCTCGATTCTCTAGCAGATGACGTCGTGGTCGTCGGCGCTACCAACCATGCTCATCTGCTGGATCCCGCGATTTGGCGGCGCTTCCCCTACAAGCTCACGCTAGACATGCCGGAAGCGGACGTTCGGCGCGAGATGTGGGCGCGGTTCCTCTATGCAGACGCCGCCGCTCCTGATCCTGAGGTCACCCTTCTGTCGCGGCTGTCGGACGGGCTCAGCGGCGCGGACATCGAGAACATCGCGCTCGGCGCGCGGCGTCGCGCCATCCTCGATGGCGCGCAGCTCGCCTTGGCCCAGGTCCTCAACGCGGTGACGCTCTCGCGGCCCGGCGCGCCCGAGCTCGTCCACGACGGCGACCTATCCGCCGAGGAAAAAAAACGTCTCGCCGCGCGGCTGCGCGACAGGGGCGAGATGACCGTCACCGATATCGCCAAACTGCTCGGTGTCAGTCGGCAGATGACTCACCGTTACCTCGGAAACCAGGAGCCGACAGATGCCTGCTGACGTCGCCCGGCCGCTACTGAATCCGGTTCTTCGCTTCACCAAAGAACCCACCCCCAAACGGGTCACCGGTGGCGGCAAGAACGCCAAGGCGATCCAAGGATCCCGGCTCGGCGTTCAACGCGCCCGTCTGGCTCGGGAATTTCGGGGCTTGGCGGCGACGGCACCGGACGCGCCGCGTTTTAACGGCCGCGTGGTCCTGTACGCTGCCATGTTCGACGATTCCCTCGCCCCCAGCTACACGCCAAGGGACTTCCTGGCACCGGAACGCGGCGCGCGCCCGATCGCCCCCTTCCGCTCTGGCTATCTGGTGGAGGTTGAGACGGCGTGGTTGCCCCGTCTTGCGGTTGCAGCCGAAGCGACGGATCGCACCGTGGATTTGGTGGATCTCTCGCGTATCCAGGGCGTACGCTTTTTCGACGAGACAGATCCCTCTGGCCTGCGCGATCTCGACGAGGCTTGGGCGGCGGCGCCTAAGCTGCGGGGCGGCCGCGCCTTCCTAGCCTAGTTTATGCCTCTGTACGACGAAGAGGCGGGTGAGGCGCTGCTGGATCGCTTGGAAGCCTTGCGCGATGGCGTCATCGAAGCGGCGCCCAATCTGCTTGCCGACCTTGAGTTCGACCTGTCCGATGCGCCCGCCCTCCTGCAACGCGGGGTGCGCATCGCCTCAGGGCAGGATCGCTTCAGCCTCGCTCTGCGGACCTATCGTCAGGAGAAGCGGGCGGTCACGACCCTGGTCGTACCCACGAGGGCGGCGCTCACTCAACTGGTGGCGTCCGGCACAGTCTATCGTCTCGAACCTATAGCGCCGATCGCCTCAACCGCGCCTGGTGAAGGCGTGGAGCCGAACCGACCCTTGCCACGAACCATGGCCGCCTTGCCGATCGTGGGCGTTGTCGACGGAGGGCTGACCGCCGCCTCTTACGCGGCCGCGGAAGCTTGGCGCGCGCCGCCATTCGTCGCTAGCGGTTTCGCCGATACGGCGCACGGCAACCGAGTGACGTCCCTAGTCGTCCAAGGTCACGACTGGAACAACAATCTGATGCTTCCGTCTCTGTACTGCCAGATCGGCATCGTCCAAGCGGTTCCGCGTAAGGACGCGGGCGTCCTGCTCGATCCCCAGGCTTTCCTAGCCTATCTTGATCTAGTTATGGCTGCTTATCCGGACACAAAGGTCTGGAACTTCTCAATGAATCAGCCGTCCTCCTGCGATCCCGAGGCCGTTAGTTACCTCGGACACGGCATCGCCTTGCTCGCCCGCAAACACGAAGTCCTGCCGGTCATTTCCGTGGCAACAAGCCGGGCGCCTTGCTGCAGCCGCCGGCGGACTGCGAAGCGGCGCTCACGGTGGGCGGCCGGGCACACGATGAAGACGGCGGCGTCGCCGGCCCCTGTCCGGTCAGCCTGACCGGACCCGGGCCGTCGAGCATGCTGAAACCCGACCTAGAGCATCTTCCGCTTACTCCGGTTCGTAGCCTGCTGCGGCGAAGTAGTTGGCGCACTCGGTTGGGGTGAAGGCGTCGATGGCCTTGCCGATGGCTCGCCAGAGCTGATCGACGGTGCGGGCGGCGGCCTTGCGCAGGAGCGCCTTGAGCTTTGAGAAGGCGTTCTCGATGGGGTTGAAGTCGGGGGAGTAGGGAGGCAGGAACAGCAGCCGTGCGCCAGCGGCTTCGATGGCCTCTCGCGCGGCTGCGCCCTTATGGGCGGGCAGGTTGTCCAGGATCACGATGTCGCCGTGATGCAGGCTTGGCGCGAGCACCTGCTGGACGTAGGCGAGGAACGAGGCCCCGGTCATCGGCCCGTCCAGCACCATGGGCGCTGTCATGCCGCTCAGGCGCAGGCCGCCGACGAAGGTGGTGGTTTTCCAATGCCCGTGGGGCACGCTGGCCCGCAGCCGCTCCCTTCGTGGCGCGCGGCCGCGCATGCGGGCCATCTTGGTGCTGGCGCCGGTCTCGTCGATGAACACCAGCGTGGCCGGATCGAGATCGGGCTGGGCTTCGAACCAGGCTTCACGCGCGGCGGCGACGTCCTCGCGGTCCTGCTCGGCCGCGTGCGCTGTTTTTTTTCCACGTGTAGTCCTGGCGCGCGAAGAACCGGCACAGCGTCCCGATCCCCGCCGACACGCCGCGCTCTTCGCGAAGCCGAACCTGCATCTCGTTCAGGGTGATGTCGCAGGTCCCGTGCACCAGACCGAGCAGGAAGTCGGCATGGACGTCGAGCTTGGACCGCCTCGGCTGACCCTGTCGCCGCGCCTTCCGCTCGCCCTCAAGCCGCGCCCGCCGCACCCAGACGATGGCTGTTGAAACGCCGATCCCGAACCGTTCGGCCGCCTGACGCGCAGACATCCCCTTCGCCGTCGCCCCAAGCACGCGCTCCCGCAAGTCCTGACCGTATGCCCGCGCCATGGTCCCTCCGCCGATCCACGGCGAAGGAATCACTGTTCGGCCACTCTAGGAATCCCACGCGAGTCGGAAAATACGGAGCTTGCTCTAGCGCATTTTTCTAACGTACGGGTTCTCGGCGGACTACTGACTCAGGGATCGAGCTTCGCCACCGCCCTCACCTCGCCGCTCGCGGCCCACACGGCGCAGCGCCTGCGCGATCCGAAGCCCGATCTGGTGAAGGGCCTGCTCCTGCATCGCGCCGACGGCCTTGGACACGACGCCGCTTTCGGTTTCGGCGCGCCAGGGCAGACCCTTCCTTGGGATTGCCCCCCAGGCTACGTCACGTTGCAATGGACGGCACGATTGCGTCCCGGCGCCGCTTATTACTGGGAGTTGCCGATCCCGCCGGCGCTCCGCAAGACCGGAAAGCTGCGCGGCGAAGGCAAGCTCACTGCCGTCCTTAACCCGCATCCTATGGTTACAGAGATCGGCGGACCAAACTACTTCAGCGCCCGCGTAGAGACCGCTCTCCAGCTCCAGCGTGGTGGCAAGAACCACAACTTGCTTGGCGGGCTAGAAACTGGCCAAGCGACCGAGGCCGAGGCCCGCGCCCAGGACCATAAGTGGAGCCCCGTGCGTCAGCATGCGCGGGCGTTCCAAGGGGTTTCATTCGATGGCGAGACGCTGAAGGTTTATGCGCGGACCTATGTCCGCGACCTTTACCTCTACGGCCTAACCGCGGCCGAAGAGGTTCCTCCGATGGAGCTGGTTTTCGTCCTGACGCTTTCGTCAGGGGATCCAGCGGACGATATATACAACGAGCTGCGCGATCAGCTCGGTGCCTTCGTCGAAACCTCCGTGATCCAAATCGAGACTGAGATCGACATCTAAAGCTCGGAGTGTGCTGTGGCCCCCGATTTGCGGCGCGGAAGAGCTACAAAACGGACGCCCTGTCGATATTGCATGTCCGATAGCGGACCTTCCGGACAACCGACTTGAACCAAGCTTGACCGTTCATAGCGAATGGCAGCTGTCGGGGGCAATCCCGCCATGCAGCGTCTGCTCTCGATGGTAGAACCGCCACCAGCCGCTGAGGCGAAGGCACCTCCAGGAAACGGACTCTCCCAAGGGCAGCTATGAGACAGTCGTCGTCATTCCGAACGGCGTCTCTCACCGCGCAGAGCTTCGGATCTTGCGCCTCCGTGACAGGGGAGAGGTTGGGCGCTCCAGCTCATGCACCGGGATCAGTACTGCCGCGGATGAAGGCACGTGAGCCTCAGCCATAGGGTGAGCGAAGGGGGATTCCTATCCGACTCGGAGGTGTTAGACTCTTGGACAGCGCGGGAGCCGAGCTAATGAACGACACAGTCGAGATGGAAGAATGCATCACCGTTCGAGTGCCGCGCGGGACCAGTCTTGCGCTTGAGCGCGCCGCGATCGGCGCCCACGCGCGCCCAGGACAGCTTGCTCGACGCATGCTCTTGGACGGGCTGCGCGCTAGCGGCTTCGAGTTCGCACAGGCTGAGGAGCTTGGTATCGGCCAAGCGGATTTCCGATAATGCAGAAAGGCGTTTCGAACTTCATTCTCCCAAATACAGACAGTTAGGTGCCCAGGTTTCCAATAATGCTTATTATGCGCGAAAAGTTCTGGGGCTGATTGGCTCCCTCTCCATACGCGATAATAGTCCTTCTCGCGTGTTATTTTCGGGTTAAAATCTCTCTGGAGAGATTGGGCGCTGACTGCGCCACGCGGGCATTCTACCTGACGCCGATAATCTCATCGTAGGTTCTGCGGCGCGTCTGGCGCCGTGAGCGTGATCACACGCATCTTGGTTTGCGCGTAGACACAGGCAGTGTCGGCACCGTCTTCGCCCGTCCCGTGAAGCATATAGCTGCTGTGATAGCTGCACTCCGCATCGCGAAATACGATCCAGGCGCGCTCGGAGGCGACCAGGCGTCTGAGAATCTCGGGATAGTCTTGCGCTGCAACCTGATCCCCAGGATGTTTAAAGACGTTGACCACTCCGGCGTAGACATCGTTCTGACGCTGGTCGGCAGCGGTCTTGGCGACGCCGTAGCAGTTGTCGACGCCCGGCGTGTCAACATGCCTAGCGAGACAAGCCTTAAGCTTGGCATCGACAGTGGCGAAGTCCGCTGGCGACTGCGCCCATGCAGGAACGCAAACTAAAGCGACGCAGGTGGCGATAATGGCTCTTTTCACAGCTTTCCTTCAATCAGTGGGGACGAAGGATAGCGAGCCGCCACATCTCACACACTACCCCAGAGTTACATAAAGGACGTTAAGTGTGGTGAGCGGTGGGCAATCCAGCCAATTCGGTCGCCAAGCTACATTGGCACGACTCCAAGCGTTAGGTCAGACAGCCACACCGGCCGGGCCATTGAATCTGTTGACGACTCGACAGCAGCCTCTTGAAATGTTCTCTGTGCGTTCCCATGCTCTAGCAACGGCTGATCGCGCAGGCGAGGGATGAGGCAGCTCGAAATCGAAAATCAGCTCCGGGACGTCGTCAGCCGCATCATCCTGCAGGTGGAGCTGGCGACCTCCCAGGGGCGGACGGACATCAACCTAGCGTTGGAAGACGCTTTCATTCCGATTCTGAGGTCGGTCTACAACCTCCCGCACCTCGTCAATCTGAACCGCAAGCAGAAGAATTTTCCGGGGATCGATCTCGGCGACGACCATGACCGGGTGGCGTTCCAGCTGACGTCAACGACGACCTTGGACAAGGTGAAGTCTACGGTCCGACAGTTCATGGAGCGGGCCTACTATAACACCTTTGACGAGCTCTACGTCCTGATGCTGACGCCAAAGCAGGCGTCCTACAGCCAGGCGTCCGTGAACGAGGTGCTGAACGGGCAGTTCGCCTTCAACTGCAAGAAGCACATCATCGACCTAGGCGATCTCCTAGGTCTTGTCGGGGGGCTGCGCCTCGCCGCCCAGGAACGGGTGCTGGCCGAGTTCAAGCACATCCTCGGTGAGGCGGACGCCTTCATCAGCTTCAGTTCGGAAAGCATCGCCGCCCCGATCGCGATCACCACGAACCTCCAGGAGATCCTGTTCCCCGAGGCCGTGTTCGTGGCCGAGCTGACGATCGACGACAAGACGGTCATCGCCCGCGCCAAGGCGGAGCTCGGCTACAAGGGCTTTGCCCGGGGCCGGAAGGCGATCGTCAAGATGGCGCTTCTGTTGAACGGCGTGGAGACCGACTCCTGGGTCTACCATGACGACAAGCTGTTCTCGTTCCACGACATCGAGCAGTCGGGCTTGTTGAGCGTTGTCGACCCGGGCTCGGTCGAGCGGCTTGAAGTCGCCGACCTGGCCAACTCGGCCGAGGTCGACAACATCAACATCCTCAAACAACTGCTGTCCGCCGAAACAAAAGAGCAGCTCAAGCACCGCCAGGTCCGGGCCGACCCTAAGGGTGGGTTCTTTTTCTTCGGCCCAAGGAAGAAGAGCAGCTTGAGCGTCAGGAGAGCTGGGTCGGCAAGCGGGCTTCGGTCCGGCGCGTTTATCAGGTGAAGCACCAAAAGAAAGACCCGTCAAAGGTCGCCCATCACCAGCACCTCTCTTTCGAGCTGACCTTCTCCAAGCTCGGCGACACCTGGTACGCGCTGATCGTCCCCAGCTGGTACTACTCGTACAACGGCTATCGGCAGTCCAATTGGCACGACGAGCTCCTCTCTAACCAGAAGCGCCTCGAACACAATTCGAGTGTGAGGAATACGGTCCGCTTCGTCGCCTATTTCCTTTCGACCACTAGCACCGCCGCGGCCGTGGATATCGGCCTGCGCTTCCTCTCCCTGCTCGAGTTCGATGTCCGGGATGGTGACGATGACGAGGCGGCCGAGGACGACGACGTCGGGATGATGGCGGAGGGCAGCGCGGCATGAAGCTCACCACCCTCAGCGAGCCACTTCTGGAGTTCGGGACGGGGACGCACATCTGCCCCCGCACCGGCATCGAGCACATGGGCGTCTACGACCAGCGGGACGAGCTGCGCCGAACGGAATTGCGGATCGGCGTGGTCGGCCGAGGGGAAGGCATCGACCTCCTCGATGAATGGCTTGAGAAGTGCCGTGATGGGATCGAACGCAAGAAGGAGTCGACCCTGCTCAACCTCTTCCGAGGGTTCGGCGGTATCAACCAGACGTACGGCTTCCTGAC
>CAXTRP010000040.1:10919-12861 GCA_964246615.1 uncultured Caulobacteraceae bacterium
AACTCTCCGCAGTACACACGCACCATCAAGAAGTCTGACATCTCTAACGTCATCAAGCTGACTTCCCGCGCCGAGCGGGTCGAGCAGGCGGTTGAGCTCTATTACGAGCAGATTCGCTTCCTCGCGGAGAACCGCTCCGTGGACGTCATTGTTTGCGTGATGCCGAACGAGATGTTCGACTCGGTCACGACCTCGGCCACGGACGACGAGTCGGAGCCAACCGAGCTTGAGCATAACTTCAGGCGCATCCTGAAGGCCAAGTCGATGCACCTGGGCACGCCGCTGCAGCTGGTGCGCGAGAAGACCATCCTCATCACCAAGCAGGCCGGCGACCAGCAAGACCCCGCCACCAAGGCGTGGAATTTCTGCACCGCGCTCTACTACAAGGGCAACCGTACGATCCCGTGGCGCTTGGTCGAGGACACGGCGAAGCTCCGCTCCTGCTACATCGGGGTCGGCTTCTATAAGAGCCGCGATGGCGAGACGGTCTCCTCCAGCCTCGCGCAGGTGTTCGATGAGTTCGGGCACGGGATCATTCTCCGTGGCACGCCCGTCTCGATCGACAAGAAGAACCGGCATCCGTACCTGACCGAAGATCAGGCCTACGAGCTGCTGCGCGACGCCCTGGACGAATACGATCGGGCGCTAGAGCACATGCCGGCCCGGATCGTCATCCACAAGTCGAGCCATTTCCGAGATAGCGAGCGTAAGGGCTTCCTGCGCGCCCTCGACGAGAAGGGCATCCGGTCCAAGGACTTCGTCGCTATCACCGATACCGACATCCGCATGTTTGCCGACAAGGACTACCCTCCGAAACGCGGCACGCTGCTGACGATTTCAGAGACCGAAGGCGTTCTTTACACGCGTGGGACGGTCGACTTCTACAAGACCTATCCCGGCATGTACGTCCCGAACCCGCTCAGGATCACGGTGTACGAGCAGGACTCGTCACTGGAGAGCCTGTGCGATGAGATCCTCGGCCTGACAAAGATGAACTGGAACAACACGCAGATGGACGGGCGCCTGCCGATCACGCTGGAGTGCGCTCGAAAAATCGGCGATATCATGAAGTACGTCGGTTCCACCGAGAAGCCACAAGTAAGCTACAGTTTCTATATGTAGGTACCTATTGAATATAAACGGAAATATAGCCCGGTTTCCGATAAGATATCTTAGACGCGAAATTATCGCTGCCATTTAGAAGTGTCACCGGTGCGCCGGTTTGACTTAGCCACCCCCCGCCATCGAGCAGTGAGCGCTAGAAGCGCAGATGTAGGGCCAGGCTCGCCAACGTCACGACGATCCCGCCCACGATCATCGCCAGATAGATCCAACCCGGCGATCTGCGGCGAAGGCGAGCGCCCCTACTAAGACGCGTGGTGGTCTGAATCATCCATCTACTAGACCGCAACCGCCGCCATCCGCCAAGCGCTGACGCACCGCCAACTTGGCGGGCCTAGCGGCGCCACGACCCAATAACTGCGCCCCACGGCCGAAAAAAGTCGACCGCCGCTACCGCAGTTTTTGCTCAAGAGATTTCCAAAAGTGGCGTCTGGGCCTAGCTGTGGAATCAGACATATGCTAACGTGCACACGTAGTAGCTGACATTGTCAGCACCCCAAAATGTGGGGCTCGCCAAGAGAGAGCCGGGCCGGCGAATGACATTTTGGGGCGCAGTTATTCATGAAAATAGGCTCATTTGGACCTAGTAACCCAGCCAGACGAGGCTCAATTGCCGCTGTGGTTACGATCTGCGCCCGGCAGAAGCGGCTCAAAGTCTCTGCCGAGGGAACGCCCGCCGGCCTAGGCATCCAGGCTCAGTCAGATTTGGAAATCGCTTGGCGGAGAACTGTCGCCACCTTGCCGGCTAAGGTGACGGCCGCCGATCTCTACGCCGGACGCGCGTTCGGCCTGGCGAAGGCCGCCGCGACTAATGCGGCCA
>CAXTRP010000040.1:12871-13212 GCA_964246615.1 uncultured Caulobacteraceae bacterium
TGCCCGGGGAATTCGTTGTCCCTGCCTATGGCCTGACCATCGCCAGCAGTGTGCCCGATTCCATATCGACCAAAGTCGACGGGCCTTTCGATCCGGCGAAGTGGTTCGCGAGCGTGATGGCGGGTAGCCTCTCTGTGGGCTGGGATCGTCTTCAAGAGGACGGACCAGGGCGTATCCTCGTCGCTTTGACGAGGCCGTATGCCGAAATGGCAGGATCTAGCCTTGCCGCCGCGCCATCGCCGGTGCTGGAGCGGGTGCGGATATTTGGAGCGAACCTAAGACGGGCGCTGCCTGAGGCGCTCCACTCGGCGGTACTCCCCTATGATGATCGTCTGGACGCC
>CAXTRP010000041.1:0-13162 GCA_964246615.1 uncultured Caulobacteraceae bacterium
CTGGGCCGCATGAACCTGGCGCTGCGCCGGATGCGCGCCGCCGACGACGAGGCGATGAGCCTGCGTCGCGACCTGGGCGCTGCGAAAGACGACGTGGCCGCCGGCCGCTCGGCCTTCGGCGAGCACCACCTGACCGTGATGGTCAAGGCCGACGACCTGGAGGCGCTGAACCTGGCGGCCGCGGACGTGACGTCTGCTTTCACCGAACTCGGCATCATCGCGGTGCGCGAGGATGTCAACCTGGAGCCCGCATTCTGGGCGCAGTTCCCAGGCAACTTCAAGGACATCGCCCGCCGCGCCCTGGTGTCGAGCAGCAACTTCGCCTCGCTCGCCAGCTGCCACAACTTTCCCGTGGGCGATCGGGCCGACAACCACTGGGGTCCGGCGGTGACCGTGCTGGAGACCACCTCGGGTGGGCCCTACTACTTCAACTTCCACCATGGCGATCTCGGCAACTTCACCGTGATCGGGCCGTCGGGCTCGGGCAAGACAGTGGTGCTGGGTTTCCTGCTGGCCCAGGCGCAGAAGCTCAGCCCGCGCACGCTCTACTTCGACAAGGATCGGGGAGCGGAAATCTTCCTGCGCGCCATCGGCGGCCGCTACGACGTGCTGCGGCCCGGACATCCGACGGGGCTGAACCCGCTCCGCCTGCCAGACACGGCCGCCAACCGCCGCTTCCTCGCCGACTGGGTCGCCAAGCTGGTCACAGCCGACAGCGCCGAGCGCCTTGGGCCCGAAGACCTCGCGCGGATCGCCGACGCGGTGGACGCCAACTACACCCAGGCGACAGCCTTCCGGCGCCTGCGCTACTTCGCCGAGCTGTTCCGGGGTGCGCGCCGGCCCACGGCCGTGGACCTCGCGGCGCGGCTGGAGCCCTGGCACGGACGTGGCGACTACGCCTGGCTGTTCGACAACGAGGCGGACGAACTGGACCTCAACCAGCGCACTCTGGGCTTCGACATGACCCAGGTGCTGGACGATCCCGCCGCGCGGACGCCCGCCATGATGTATCTGTTCCATCGGGTGGAGCAGCGGCTGGACGGCGAACCCACCATCATCGTCATCGACGAAGGCTGGAAAGCGCTGGACGACGACGTCTTCATCCAGCGGATCAAGGACTGGGAGAAGACGATCCGCAAGCGCAACGGCATCGTCGGCTTTTGCACCCAGAGCGCCCAGGATGCGCTCGGCTCGCGCATCTCCAGCGCCATCATCGAGCAGGCGGCCACCCAGATCTTCATGGTCAACCCCAAGGCGCGGGCAGAGGATTACTGCGCAGGCTTCGGCCTCACCGCTCACGAGTTCGACCTGGTGCGGACCCTGCCCGACACCGCCCACTGCTTCCTGATCAAGCACGGGAACGACAGCGTGGTGGCGCGGCTGAACCTGTCGGGCATGCCGGACCTGCTGACCGTGCTGTCGGGGCGTGAGCGGACGGTGCGCCGGCTGGACGTGCTGCGCGAGACATACGGCGACGCCCCGGCCGACTGGCTGCCACACCTGTTGGAGCAGGCTTGATGGCCGGCGACTGCCCCACACTCGGACCGCAGGACCCGCTGGTGCGGGGGCTGCTGGGCGTGGTCGATTGCAACGTGCAGACGATGGCGCAGGGGGGCTATGCGGCGCTGTTCCATCCCGCCAGCGCCTTTTCCGGCGTGCTGACTGCAGCGCTGACCCTGTTCATCGCCCTGATCGGCTGGCGGCTGCTGCTCGGCCGCTCGCGGCTCGGTGTCGGCGAGTTCACGCTCACGGCGGTCAAGCTCGGCGCCGTCCTGGCGCTCGCCACCTCGTGGGGAACCTACCAGACGGTGGTCTACGACACCCTGTTCCACGGCCCCGAACAGCTCGCCACCGCTGTGCTCGACGGCATGCAGCCGTCCGGTTCACAGTTCAGGGGCAACGTGTTCTCGGGCCTGCAACGCGCTTTCAACGACCTGTCGGCCTCGGCGAGCGGCTTCGCCAATCACCAGACCCAGCTCGGGGCTGCTGCGCCGGGAACGTCGCCCACGCTCGCCAACGCCGCCAGCCTTCCCAATGCGACCCCGGCGAGCCAGGCCAGCGCCCTGCTCAGCGGGGACAGCTTCGGCGCCCTGTTGCTCACCGCAACCGCGGCCCTGCTGCTGATGTGCACCTTGGGCGTCCTGCTGGCGGCGAAGATCGTGCTGGGGGTGCTGCTCGGCCTAGGTCCATTGTTCATCCTGCTGTTCCTGTTCGACGCGACCCGCGGGGTGTTCGAGGGGTGGTTCCGCGCCAGCCTCGGCTTTGCGGTCGCGCCGCTGATGGCCACCCTCCTTACCGGGCTGGCGCTGGTGATGCTGGAACCCTCCCTGGTGGAGATGGAGGCCCTGCGCGCCCAGGGCGTCTATCCGTTGGAGCCGGTCTATACCGTGACCCTGCTGGTCCTGGTGTTCGCCACGGTCTCGCTGGGCATGCTGGTGGCCGCCGGCGTCGTGGCTGCGGGCTTCCGCCTCCCCTCCCCCACGGGCGCAACGATGCGAACGGAGGCGGGCGCAGCCGGAACGCTCGCGACGGCGGCGCCGGCCGCCCTCTCCCGATCCGCCCGGGTTGCTGAAGCCGCCGCCGCCCTCGACCGCCGCGACGCCCAGATCGTCTCCGCTGGGCGCGCGGGGTCGAGCAGCGGCGGTGATCGGCGCACCGTGATCGCGGGCGCCGCCTCCGCGGCTCGCCCGGCGTCCAGCGAGGCGCCTGTCGAAACGAGGCTGGGCCAGGGTGCGCGGCGCAGCGCCGGCCCGCGCTCGCCCCGCCAGACCCCAAGCACAGCCGGGGCCAGAACCGCCTGATGACCGACCCTCGCCCGACAAGCCGGCCCGGCGCCGCCCAGCGGAAGCTCCACTACGACCAAGCCGCATCCTGGGCGGCGGACGTGAACGGGACGTTGCGCGCCTCCCGCCGGGTGGCCTGGATCGTCGCCGCGCTCGCCTGCGCCGTGGCCGGCCTTGAGGCCCTCGCCCTGGCGGCGCTCACGCCGCTGAAGACGGTCGTGCCCTACACCATCCTGGTGGACCGCCACACCGGCTATGTGGAGACGGCCCAGCCGCTGGCGCCCGGCGCGCTCAGCCAGAACGTGGCGGTCACCCAGTCCTTCATCGTGCAGTACGTGCTGGCGCGCGAGACCTTCGATGCGACCGACCTCCGCGAAAACTACCAGAAGGTCATGCTCTGGTCGGCCGGGGATGCTCGGGCCGGCTTCCAGCGCCAGTACGACCGCACCAACCCTGACAGCCCCTTGAAGCTCTATACACCCACGACCGTCGTCTCGGTCGGCATCGAGAGCGTGTCCCAGCTCACCGCGTCCACGGCCCTGGTGCGCTTCAGCACCACCCGCCACGAAGCCGGCGCGCCGGGCGGTGAACAACGGTCTTACGCCGCGGTGCTGGCCTATCGCTACACCGGCGCGCCCATGCGGATGGAGGATCGGTTCCAGAACCCGCTCGGCTTCCAGGTCACCCGCTACCGCCGTGACAGCGAAACCGCTCCCGGCATGGCCGCGCCTCCCGGAGCGATGACGCCGTGACGCCGGCGCCGACGGATCGCCCTTCCCTGTCTCCCCGGAAAGCGCGTCAGCGCTTGTCCAAGTCCCAGGGCGGTATGCGCCGGCCCTGGGTCCCGGGTCTTCGCTTCGCTATGGCCGGGATGACAGGGCTGATGGCGTTTGCGAGCATACCCACGATGCTCGGCGCCGCCCATGCAGCCGAGACACCCCGGCCAGGCGCCACCGACGCGCGCATCCGCACCGTCTTGTACGATCCTGACGACGTGGTGGACCTTGTCGGCTACTTCGGCTTTCAGACCATGATCGAGTTCGCCCCCGACGAGCGGATCGAGAACGTCTCGATCGGCGACGGCGCCGCCTGGCAGATCACGCCGAACAAGAAGGCGACGCTGCTGTTCGTCAAGCCGCTGGACATCGCGGCGGCCACCAACATGACCGTGGTCACCGACCACCGGCGCTACGCCTTCCAACTGAGCGTCCGGCGCACTCGCAGCACCCACCCGGCGGACTTGGCCTATGTGGTCCGCTTCACCTACCCGGCGCCCCGCACCGGTCCGGCCGTAGCGCTCGCTCCAGCCAGACCCGCTGAGCCGCCCCTGCCGCGCAACACCGCCTACACCTACACAGGTTCGAGGGCGTCCCTGCCGTCGGCGGTGTTCGACGACGGGCGGTTCACCTATTTTCGGTGGCCGGCGACCGCGTCCATCCCCGCGCTGTTCGTCTTGAGCAAGGACGGTTCGGAGAGCCTGGTGAACTACGGGGTGCGGGGCGGCTACCAGATTGTGGAGCAGACCGCCCAACGCTTCGTGCTTCGCAACGGCCGCGACGTGACCATCGTCATCAACGATGCGTGGCGCGAACCCACGCCGGGCCCGCTGGCGCCGTCCCCCCACGACGCGAAGACGGCCCGCGACGCCGCCAACGCCTCAACGCACCCATGAGCCAGACGCCGCCGGACCCCGCGGACGACACCGACCCCCGCCCCGCCCCCCTCGACACGCCCCCGACTTCGGTGGGCGACGCCTTGCAGCCGCAGGTCGCCGGCTCGGCGAAGCCCGGCGGCCCCTGGCTGGTCGGGGGCGGTTCGGTGCTGGCGGGGCTTTTAGTGTTCGCCTGGCTGGCGAGCCACAGGCCGCATCCGGCGGCCGATCTATCCGGAGCGCCGTCAGCGCCATCGTCCGCCAGCGACAACGCCCCGCCTGCACCGGTGCCGCCCGACCTCGCCGCCGTAGAGGCCGCAGGCCGGGGAACCGGCTACACGCCGACCCCAATGCCGGCGCCCACAGCCGTGACGCCGATGCAGACGCCGCCTCTGGTGATCGGGCCGCCAGCCGTTGCTCGCAGCAATCCCGCCTCCGGCGATCTCGCGCAGCGGCGCAAGGCGCCGGCCCTGGTGGTCGACCTGGGCGATGGCAGTCCTGCCGCGAGCGCTGCGACCAACACCACGGCCGCCGTAGCGGATGGGTCCGGCAAGTCGACCTTGAACACCGACGAGCAGTTCGCCCGCCGTGTCGAGAACGATGCGCCGGAGCGGGCCAGCGCCACACAGCTGCACAACCTGCCCGCCACGATCCCCCAGGGCGTGATGATCCCGGGCGTCCTCGAGACGGCGCTGAACTCCGACCTGCCGGGCTTTACCCGGGCGGTGGTGAGCCGCGACGTGCGCGGCTTCGACGGATCGGCGGTGCTGATCCCGCGCGGCAGTCGGGTGATCGGCCAGTACCGCAGCGCCGCAGCGCTAGGCGCCTCACGTGCGTTTGTGATCTGGACCCGGATCATTCGGCCGGATGGTGTATCGATCCAGATCGGTTCTTCCGGCGCCGACCCGCTGGGCCGCGCCGGGCTGGAGGGGTCGGTGGACCGGCACTTCTTCCAGCGGTTCGGCGGCGCGATCCTGCTGTCGGTGGTCAACGCGGGCGTCTCGTCGGCGCTGAGCCGCAGTAACAGCAGCAACGTCTATGTGGGATCGAGCCAGGAGGCTCAAGGCTTGGGCGATGTGGCGCAGCTCACCAACATCCCGCCCACCATCAAGGTGCCACAGGGCACTCCCATCCGCATCTTCGTGGCCCGTGATCTGGACTTCGGCCCGGTGCAGCCGGTCGCGCCCGCGCCGTGAGCAGCCTGCCCAGCCCCCGAGGCGTCTATCTGGAAGCCTACCTGCGCCCGTTGGCGAAATGGCTGGAGCAGGGCGACGTCACCGACATCCTGATCAACGCGCCGGGCGAGGTGTGGGTGGAGACGCTTACCGGCGAAGCCCGCCGCCACGCCGCGCCGGAGCTGACCGACCAGGCTCTATGGCGGCTGGCCGCCCAGATCGCCGCGGCTACCCACCAGGGCGTGAACCGCGAGCATCCGCTGCTGGCCGCAACCCTGCCCGACGGGGCGCGGGTGCAGATCATCGCACCCCCCGCCACCCGCGGCGCCATGGCCATCGCCATCCGCAAGCACATCGTCGCCGACCTCAGCCTGGAGGACTACGCCCGCGAAGGCGCTTTCGACCAGGTCCGCACCGTCGATCTCGGCCAGCAGAACGAGGACGACCAGCGGCTGCTGACGCTGCTGGACAGCGGAGATCTCAGCACCTTTCTCCGCGGCGCCGTGCTCGCCCGCAAGAACATCATCGTCTCGGGCGGCACGTCCACCGGCAAGACCACCTTCCTGAACGCCTTGACGAAGGAGATCCCGGCCTCGGAACGGCTGGTGGTGATCGAGGATACGCCGGAGGTTCGGCTCGACCATCCCAACAGCATCGGCCTGATCGCCGTCAGGGGGGAACTGGGAGAGGCGCGCGTGAGCGTGCAGGACCTGCTGCAGGCGTCCCTGCGCATGCGCCCCGACCGCATCATCCTGGGCGAGTTGCGGGGCGTGGAGGCCTACAGCTTCCTGCGCGCGGTCAACTCGGGCCATCCGGGCTCCATCACCACCGTCCACGCCGACAGCCCGCGCGCGGCGGTGGACCAGATCGCCCTGATGGTGCTGCAGGGCGGCGCCAACCTCGGTCGCGCCGAGATCGTGGACTATGTGGGCGGGGTCGTGGACGTGGCCGTCCAGCTCTCCCGACAGGACGGCCGGCGCAAGGTGACCCAGGTGGCCTTCAGTCCAGCGATGTCGCCACGCTGAGGCGAACGCTGCGGCTCGAACAGAAACGGCGGCGCTCAAGAGCGCCGCCTTGGCTTTTGGAACAGGAAAGCCTGGCGCTTGATCCGCTCAGATCGAATGGTCGGGGCCTCTAGAACGGGATGAGCCTAGGCGCAACCTGCCCCTCTTTCCGTCGCCCCAGGGCTTGTCCCTGGGGTCCATGGCGCGCCGACGAGCCGGTCGAAGCGGTGCGCCATGGATGCCCGAAACAGGTCCGGGCCAGACGAAAAGCATGGACCATTTCAGCCAGTATCATCCTCCCCTAATTGCCGGCGTTGGCCAGCGAGGTCGGCTGAGTGGTGTTGCTCACAGGGTTTACGTCGCTGGAGCTGACATTGGCGGGCTGCGTGTTGTTGTTCATCCCGTAGTCAGTGCCGAACCCTGCTCCAAACGAGTCGGCGAAGTTGGACGTGGTCGTGTTGTTGGTCGTGGTCGTCGTCGTGGACGTATTGTCGTGATGATGGCTGCAGGCCACGATGGCCAGAGCGAGGGCGGTGAGGGCGACCGATCGCGCCCACCCGGCAACCGAGGGTTTGCGGGCGGTCATGGCCTAGTTCATGCCCCCGTAATTCGGCTGGGCCGCGGCGCGCGCGGTCAGCGGAGAGCCCGGGATCGGCGTGTTCAGGTAAGGGAACACGTTTTGCACGTTGGTCGCGTTGATCGGCGCGCCGTCTGTAAAGTTGACGTTGCCGGTAGGCGCGTCGGAGGGCTGGCACAGGCCGAGCGCGGTCTGCTTGCCGCTGATCGGCACCGGATAGCAAAGCCGGCCCATGGCCACGCGGAGCGTAATATCCACGACATCGTCGCCGGGGCGGCGGCCGTTCGGGTAGCCGGCGAGGTCGTCGCCGACGACGCCGTAGGTGCTCTGACTGGCCTGCGCCGTCGGGTTGATGGCCGTGTTCAGGCGCATCATCTCGGACGCCGTCACCGTGCTCTGCTGGTTCAAGGTGGCGATGCCGGTCAGGAAGGTGGCGACCAGGTCGTTGCGCGGGAAGTTGGTCGGCGCGATGGTCGCAAGGTTGGTTCCGAGCGTCTGGTTGACCGGCGCCAGGAACAGCAGGTTCAAGATGGCCGGGAAGGTCGGGTTGGTGACGTAGTCGGCGAACTGAGCGTCGTTCTTGGGCTGGGAGGCGTTGAAGGTGTCCTTGATCGGCAGGCCGATCACCAGCTCGTTGACCAGCGGGTTGGCCAGTCGCGAGACCTGGGTGTAGGCGCCGCCCTGGATGGTTTCCTGGGTGTACTTGGCGTTTGGATCAAGCAGACGAGCCTGCGGAAGGCTGGTTGTGGTCCAGGCGCCGATGACGCCGTTGCCTGATCCGGTCAGGCAGGCGATGGGGACTTCCAGCGCAAAGGTGTCGACGTTGGTCTTGCCGGCGATGTCGTCGTTGGCGTGAGACTGGGTGATGCCGCCGGGAAAACCCTTGCCGTCGCCAGCGCCGGGCGCACTATCACCCTCAATCGGAACGAAGTTCACCAGGTCGAAAATCTCACCGAGGTTTACGGCGAAGGCGTCGGCGCGCTGACCGACGAACACCCGCCCGGGCGTCGAACAATTGGGGATGTTCACCGTGTAGATGAACTGGTCCGCATACCCCTTGTATGTCGGAACCGTCTTGAAGCCGATGTTGTCGAGGGGCTTGCGGAATATGGTGTTGCCGTCGGGGGCGTTGGCGACCGACGCGCGCGTGCCGCTTCGCTGGTCACCGGTGACCAGGGTCAGGGTATAATCCTCGACCTCGTTCAGGTTCGGCGAGTCGGTGCCGGTGATCGGGCCGGCGGCCCGAAGCGCGATCGGCAGCGTCTTGGAGCCCACCGTCAAGGCGATGCCGCCATTGGCGTTTCGCAGGTGGTTGTTGAACTTGAACTGATAGGTGAGGTCTTCAACGCCATCACCGTTGTTGTCGATATGGATCTCGTAGATCGCGTCGGGGTCCATGGTGTAGTAGTTCGGACCGTCGCCTGGACCCTGCAGGCCCTGGTAGTTGGCGAGGATGGTGACGTAGGCGGCCCGGCCCGGCTCGTAGCTGCGGAACATGTAGAAGTCGGTGGCGTCGACCTTCGGCAGCTTGGCGATGCCCGGGGCTTCGCGGTGGCTGGAGGCCAACGCGGGCTGTGCGACCAAGGTCGCAGCCGCTGCAAACAGCAGCAAGTTATCAAACCTCGGTTTCCTCACACCCGCTCTCCCTAAGACTCAGCTTGGGCTGCCAGCACCACAAAGATCTGAGCCCGTAGCCATGAAGCTACCATGTTCGGCCTTCGCCAGAGCGGGGCAATCTGAAAAAGCGGCTGAAGAGTGACAAAAGTTGGCCCGCTTAGACGAGTTGCCGGATCGGAGCTATTTGTCGTCACCGGGGCTCGTCGTCTGGAGAAGCTCTTTCCAGGCCCACACACCTGAGCCCAGACTGACGATTGTGGTTCCGGAACCGTCTGAAACGGCGATGAGGCGCGGCCCGCGGACCTGCTGCTCCTGACAGGTTCGCGGCGCGGCCTGGATGGTCTGGATCACTGCGGCCTGAATGGGAGCGATCACCTTGTCCCCGCCCAATGGCGCGGCGGGTGTCCAGGCGCCAGCCCAGAACTGGATCGCATTGGCCACCGACCGTCCGGCGCCGGGAACGGTTCTCAGGGCGTTGAGCGCGTTTGCATCCCCCTGTAGCCGCGCCTGCAGACGGCCCACCATCCCACAGTCGTTGGTTCCAGAAAGGGCCTGCAGCGACGATCCCGCCATAGCGCCGTCCGAAGGCTTGACCAAGGGGCCGGCTGGCGGCGGCGTAGCAGCGACCGCCGACGGCGAGAGGGCGGCCGGTTGCAACGGCGGCGTCATCACCGCAGCGATCGGCTGCGCTGCAGGTTGAGCAAGGGCGGCTTCCGGGGTCGAGACCTTGAGCTCAGGGGCCGGTCGGACCTCAGGCGGCCGTCGCGCCGGTCGCCAGGCCGACAGGGCGCCTCCCGCCAGACCCAATGTCATGGGCGGCGGCAGCGGGACGCGGTCTGGCGTCGGCGCCCGTGCAAGCAACAGAACCGCCAGCATCAGGTGAGCGCTGAAGACGAGGAGCCCTGATACGATCCACCGTTTCCACCTCTTTCGCAGCGTGCGAGAGGCGGCGGCCGAACGCCCCCCGACCTCCTGAGCACACCCGCGCTGCGGCGTCAGGCCCGGCACGGCATCGCGGTGGTGGACCCCACCACCTCAGCCAGTCGCTCGCGGCTCGGTAAGGCGACCCACCCTGGGCCAAAGCGCAGCAAGCCTTCCTTGCGCAGTTCGCGCACCGTTCGATTGACGTGCGTCTCGCTCAAGCCCAGCATCTCTCCCAACCGCTGCTGGGTCAAAGGCATGAGGAATTCATCGCCGTTGGTCAAACCGACCGCGCAGAGGCGATCGAAAATCTCCAGCATAAGATGACCGACTCGTTCGAACGCGCTGAACGCACCGAGCCGGATGACATGATCGAAGATACGGCTGTCATCGAGAGCCCGCGCCGCACGGAACGCCTGTAGAATACCCAGGTGCCGGGCGAGCCGACCGTCTTTTTCAGTCACCAGTTGGGAGACGTCGGCCAGCAACAAGGGTGACAGCGCCTGGATCGTCGGGACCCGGACCGATATGTCCGAGCCCAGCTCCCCTATGCTGTCGCCAGGCAGATGCAGCCCGAAGATCTGGCGGCGGCCATTATGGACGTTCTGCAGACTACAGGCCCAGCCGGAAAGCACGATCCACAGCTGACCAGGGCCGAGCTCCACCTGCTCATCGGCGCACACCTCCTCGACACGGACGGCGAACGTGCGAAGGAAGGCCGCGTCCGTCTCGCTCAGCTCGCACGCGGCCCGCAGCCGTCTCAGCGGGACTTCGAACAGACCGCGATTGAAGGAGGTTCGCGCCACGATATCCCTGGAGCCGATCGAGTCAGAAGCTACGGCCGCGCTGCCGGGCGGGATGCACCCTGAGGGCTGATCCGTCGGCATGCGCCAAGGCCGTTCGGGCTGTCTGATGCGAGCCGAGATCAACAAGCGGCTCGACCGCTGAAACCTTTTTGCACACTCTCTGTCCACCACGCTCGCCGGAGGAGCGATGATCTACGACCCGTTTACGCCCGGCGCCCGCCAGAACGTCGTGTTCGCAAGCGGCGGACCACCCAGCACGGTAGACGTTCATACGCCCGGCCGGTCCTCTCCGCATCTCTTGACAGGTCAAAGGCAACTGGACAGAAGTCCCACCCTCGCTTCGTGGCCGATCCGCCCGCGCCACAGCGATCCCTGGGGCCGTAGCTCAGTTGGTAGAGCGCCTCGTTCGCAATGAGGAGGTCAGGGGTTCGACTCCCCTCGGCTCCACCAGGATCGCTAAAAACCTTAGTAAATTCAGTTGCTTAGGCACCCACTTCGAAACGCTGCGCAGCCCGCGCCCAGGCTTGCTACACAGGGCTGCTACACATGGCGCGTTCTCCCTACCTCGTGCTCCGCGGTACGACCTACCACTTCCGCATCCGCGTGCCGCTCGCCTGTTGCGAGATCATGGGACGTGTCCAGCTAACCCGCTCGCTCCGGACCGGCTCGGTGATCGAGGCGCGGCGCCGCAGCGCGCGACTTCTCAGCTTGACGGAGGGGCTCTGGAGCGCTTTGCACGCCGACATGACGCCGACCGAAGCCAAGGTCCTCGTCGACCAATGGCTTACCGCCAAGCTCGAAGAGGACGCGGACCACCGCGACCTGCCCCGTCGCCCCGTGCATGACACCGTCATGTTCCGTCGCACCGAGCCCTGGCGTGCGGACGAGGTGGTGGAAACCCTGGATGAGGACGCTTTCCACAAACGCTTCGCTCAGAGGGCCGGCGATCCCGACGCCCTGCCCAAGGGCATTAGCTTCGGGCACAAGCTCAGCCCCCAGGACATCGCCAAGCGAGCGACCGCCAAGCTGACCCACGAGGCCGAGTCGCGGCGGCTTGACGACGACGACAGGGTGGCGCGCCCGACCTTCAAGGCTTGGCTGGAGGCGCAGGGCGTGGAGGCCGACGAGTCCGATCCGCAGTTCCGCGCCGGGATACGCTTCATGCTGAAGGCGCTGGCCGACCTCGGCCGAGCCTCAGCCGCGCGGGACGAGGCTCCCTGGTACCGCTGGTCGGGTCCTGACCCGGCCGCGTGCGTCTACCCAGGCGCCGAGCCCCCAGGGGTGGAGCCGCAGTCCGCCCCCTCCCCCGCCCAGCCTCCGCCTCAAGCCACACCACAAAGCTTATCGACACCCGCAGCCGCGCCGAAACCGCCCATCGTTGCGCCGACGCCTCCCGATCACGAACGGGAGCGCTGGGTAGGCACGGCCACGGAGGCGTTGCGCGAGATCGCCCGCACCGAACAGCAGCGCAACATGCGCAAGTACGAGTACGCCGCCGCGGTAGAACTATTTAATGGTTGGCTCGACAGCGACCTCTACCTCGACGAGGTCACGCCACGCCTGGTCGGGCGCTACAAAACTGACCTGACCTACTACCCCAAAAACGCTTCCCAGCGCCGCCCCTATCGCGACCTGGGCATCAAGGAACGCTTCAACGCGGCCAGGGCGAACGATGAGCGCGTGCTGCTCGAACCCACCACCATCAATTCCAAATACCTGACGCCTTTGCGGCGCATCTTCGAGTGGCTCAAGGCCGCCGGGCGCGGCCCGGACGCCAATCCCTTCGCCGAGATTCGCGCCCATAGGCCCAAGCACGCCGACCGCGAGGGCAAGCGCCGGGACTTCACCGACAAGGAAGTCGCCACCATGCTGGCCATGCCGCTGTTCACCGGCTCAAAGGGGTTCAAGCACCAGCCGCTGTACCAGCGCGGGCGAGCGAGGGTCTCTGACTGGCGCTTCTGGGTGCCGCTCATCTCCCTGTTAAGCGGCATGCGGCTGAACGAAGCCTGTGCGCTGGGCGTGGACGACATAAAGGAACAGGATGGCTTCCCGTTCATGCACGTGCGCGACCTCCTTGAAGGCCAGCACCTCAAATCGAAACCTGCGCAGCGCAAAGTTCCCATTTACCGCGCCTTGCTGGAAGCCGGCTTTCTTGACTTCGTCGGCAAAGCCCGTTCGACTCAGCACCCACACCTTTTCTCAGACTTGAAAGTCAATGAGGACGGCTACGTCTCGGACATCCCGCAGAAATTCTTCTTCCACGTCATCGCTCGGGCAGTCGACCCCGACTACGACGAACCAGGCAAGCTGACCTTCCACTCCTCACGCCACACCGTCATCACCAAGCTCCGCAGTCTTAATTGCCGCGAGGACATCTCCACCGAGATCGTCGGCCACGAGAAGGAGGGCGTCCACGCCAGCTACGGAGGCGTCGACCTGAAAGCCACCACCGAGTGGGTCAACCAGATCGCATACGAGGGCGTGAACCTAGAGGCGCTACGCCAGCCATACTCGACGTGGAGGCCCTGACGACCCGCCGGACTCGCTTGTGCATCCCTCTACCTCCCAAAGAGCCTAGCAGGACGAGGAAAAAGCCGCCTGCTGGGGATAGTGTCTTCGGTATGAGAC
>CAXTRP010000042.1:0-11965 GCA_964246615.1 uncultured Caulobacteraceae bacterium
TTAGGCCTGGCCGCCCACGCGGAGGTGGATGCAGGCCGTCAGGGCCACGCTGAGGGTGCGAGCTAGGCCGTGCCGGCCCGCCACGCGACCCCTCGTTCCCCCACGATGCGGCGCATCGTGGCTCCCGCCCTGTCCCGCAGGGCGGGAGGGATGAGCCGGCGGCTTCCTTCATGAGGCGGAGCAGTCGCAGGACGTTCTCCGAGGCGGGCGGTTACTCGTCCTGTTTAATACCGGTAGGTCACCCGTCCGCCAAAGGTCGCCGGGGCGCCGGGGGCGGCGATATCGACGCCAGGCAGGAAGAAGTTGCGGGTGAGGTCGTAGCGCGTGCCGGTGATGTTGCGGCCGTAGAGGCCCAGCGACCACGGGCCATCGGCAGGCGAAAAGGTCAGCGTGGCGTTGGCCAGCCAGTAGGACGCCACGTTGAACTGGGAGCCCAGCAGCACCGGCATCAGCTTGTCGCGGTAGGCGTAGTCGGCCTCCGCCATCAGCTGGTAGCCGCCCAGCACCGGCTGGGTGTAGCTGGCGGAGCCGTTCAGGCTCCACTTGGGGAAGCCCAGGTCCTGGCCGTCGCGGTTGTCGTAGACGGCGGCCTTGGCGAGGGTGCTGGCGGCGGTGTCCAGCCCCTCGTAGTCGTCGAACTCGCCCCGGGCGAGGCTGACCGACTGGCTGACCTCCAGCTGTGGGACCGGGCGCCAGTCTACCTCGCCCTCCGCCCCGTAGATGTGAGACTTCGGCACGTTGACGATCTTGCCGATGGGGCCTTGTGAGAAGCTGTCGAAGACCGCTCCCTGCTGCTGCTCGTCGCGATAGTCGTAGTAGAAGCCGTCGAGGTTGACGCGAAGCGTGTCGCCGAGGACCTGGCTCTTGATCCCGGTCTCGTAGGCCCAGAGCGACTCCGGTTTGAAGGGGGCGAGCTGGTCGGGCCTGGTGGTGTTCACCGCCGTGAAGCCGCCGGACTTCACCCCGTGGCTGGCGCTGGCATAGACCAGCACCCGGGGCGCGATGCGGTAGTCTGCCTCGGCCTTTCCGGAGAGGCGGGTGTAGGCGATGGACTCCGCCGCCAGCGAGGCGAACACGGGGTCGGTGGGCAGCGACGGCGCTGTGGTGGAGAAGTCGTCCAGACTCCGCCGTTCGTGCTCCAGGCGCAGGCCGCCGGTGAAGCTCAGCCGATCGGTGATGCGGTAGTCGAGCTGGCCGAAGCCGGCGATGGTGTAGGCGTGCTGGAGATAGCGCGTGTCGGCGGTGAGGCCGAGGCCCGGATAGTCGATGAAGTCGGACAGGAAGGTGTCGCCGAGGTCTTCCTTGCTGTAGTAGGCGCCGCCCTGCCACTTCAGACGGCCGGCGCGTTCCGAGTTCAGTCGCACCTCTTCCGAAAGCACTTTGGCGCGGGTGTTGAACTCTTCGTCGGCGTCGGCGGCTGCGGTCCCGTCGAAGTCTTCGTACTCGCGTCGGGTCAGCTGGTGATAGCCGGTGATGCTGGTGAGCTTGGCGAAGCCCAGGTCGTAGCTGGCGTGCAGGTCGATCCCGTAATTCTCGTTGTGGCGGAACGGCTTGGTGTCGGGCGTGATGCCGGCCAGCCGGGCGAAGGCCGGGCTCGCGCCCCAGCCGGTCAGATACGGGTTACGGTCTGCCGGCTGGCCGAGCCCCGCGTCGAACCGATAGAGGCCCTGGCCGTCGGAATAGTCGTAGCCGTAGGCCGCCTCCACCCGCGCGCTGAAACGCGTGTTAGGGTCCCTCTGCAGCTGCAGCCGCCCGCTGGCGCTGTATAGGTAGCCGATCTCCTGGCCGGTGACGCGGTTGCGCTGGAAGCCGCCGCCGGTCTCGGCGATGGCCGAGACGCGGAACTTCAGCGTGTCGGTGAGCGGGCCGGAGAGATAGCCTTCCGAGCGGCCGTAGCCGTAGCTGCCGTACTCCGCATCGAGGCCGGCGGCGATGCTGGACGTCGGGCGATTGGTGACGATGTTGATGGCGCCGCCGGTGCTGTTGCGGCCGTAGAGCGTGCCCTGCGGTCCGCGCAGCACCTCCACCCGAGCCACGTCGAAGATCTGGCCGGTGGTCTGCACGGGAAAGGGCAGGGCCACCTCGTCGATATAGATGCCGACGGGAGAGGCGTTGTTGGCGGCGTAGTCGTCGAAGCCGACCCCGCGCAGGCGGAACCCCGGCTGGCCCGTGCCGAACTGGGGCGTCACTTCAAGTCCGGGCGTCTGATACTGCAGGGTCTCGAGCGTGGTGACGCCGCGCAGCGCCAGGGTCGGGCCGGAGAGGACCGAGATGGCGACGCCCACGTCCTGCGCCGCCTGCTCGCGCCGTTCCGCTGTGACGATCACCGGGGAAAGGGCTGTGGCGGGTGCTGCGGCCTGGACCGCTTGCGCCCTGGCGCCACCCGAAATCCCCAGCGCCGCGCTGAGCGTCAGGACACCCACGGCCGGACCCGAAATGAAGCGCATCACCCGTTCCCCCCGCCGCCAGCGATCTGCGTCGCTTCCACGGCTTGCCCGAAAGGCAGAGAGGCTACGCCACGACACCTATCGCCCGGGAAGGACAAACCGAGACGCCGACCGCTGCCTGTTCGTTTAAGCGCAGACTGTGTTTTGTGCGCCGCACAATGATCCTTGCAGCCGATGGTCAGGCCGGTGTCGGGCGAGGTCCGAGTACGCCATAGACGCCCCAGGACATCAGCAGAGCTCCCAACACGCCCGTGGCCAGGTTGCCGAGTTCCGGTCTTCCGCCGAGGATCAGCACCGTGGCGGCCACCAACAGGCAGACGCCCAGCGTTGTCATCAGGATGTAGACGTCGCGCAACGAGGGTCGGCGTCCGGGCGACGGCCGCTGGATGTCTGCCGAACGCTCGCCGGCGAAGGTCGAAACGATGGGCGCCGGCTCATCGGGTAACGTCGCCCCCGGTATGGCGGCCACCAGCTCAGCTTTGATCGGTGCGGGCGGCGGTGGGGGCGGGACCGCAGAATCGTTGGCCGGGGGAGGCGTCATGGCTCTGGCGGAGAAGGCGGGCGGCTCGGGCGCAACGGATTCCACCGGAACGTGAGCCAGGTCGGCGAGGGGTGGTGCGGGCGAGACCTCGGCCTCAGGCTCCGGCGCCGTGACGACCGTGGTCGTCGGACTATCCGATTCGGCGTCGGGGAAGACGAAGGGCGGCGCGGGGGCGTCCTGTGCGACGTGTTCGTGGGCGGGTTCGGGCTCGGGCTCGGGCGCAGGTTCGGGTTCGGGTACGAGTTGGCGGAGACGCGCGCGCACGCTGTTCACAGCACTCAGGGTGGCCGAAGGCGTCGCGCCTTCGATCAGGGCCGGCGGCGGTTCGGTCGCTTCGTGCTCCTGAGCGGTCAGGGGACGCAGTACGGCGCTGGGGGATTTGGAAAAGCCCTCGGGCAAGCCCAGGAAATGCGCCTTCTCGGCGGCGCGGCGACGCACCAGGGCGTCCACAACCTGAGCGCCGGAGCCTAGCGCCGCATGGCGCCAGCGCTCGATCTCGTCGGCTGCATCGAGTTCGGCGCCGGAATTGATCCGGGCGAGGGCGCTGGATCGGCGGAAGTTGTCTGCGCCGATGTTGAAGGCGAAGGCGGTCAGGGCCTCGAACTGACGCTGCGTGACCGGCGCGAACAGGGCCGCCTCGACCGCTTCCGCCGCGCGCGTCAGGTCGTAGAGCAGCAGGGCTTCCGCATCGGCGCGACCAACGTGGGCGCCGCCTCGAGCGGAGCGCGTGTGACCATAACCGATGGTCCAGCCGCCGCCTGAAGCAGGCTGCGCCTGGGGCTGAAAGGTCTCGAACCGGGTCACCAAGTCGATTGCGGCGCGGGACAGGCGCGGGTGCAGCTTCATGTGATCCAACTTGACCCAGACGGGACCTCAGGCCCCGAGCCCCCGCAAGATGGAGACCGTTGGCGCCATCCTGGTTAACTGGACCCTGACACGGATCGGGTTTGCAGGCTGCGCGCCGGATAGACCGCCGTCGACCGTGGCGCCGTTTTTCGGAGCGCCGGACCGGGCGACCCTGCGCCGCCCGGATCCGGAGACCCTGGGCGGCGCGGGCCAGGAAGGCCTAGTAGCCGTAGCGGCGGTGATGACGGTGCATGCGCCGGCCCGGAAAGTTCGGCACGTAATACAGGTCGAGCCCGCCGATGCCGGCTGCGATGTTCAGCCCGGTGCTGCCCTCGATGCTGAGGGGCTGCAGCGCTACGGTGTGGTTGGAGCCGCCGATCAGGGCGTTGGCGCCCAGGCCCACGCCGATGGTCGCGCTGGCGGTGACGCCGCCATAGCTGCCGTGCAGGTCGCCGCGACCGAGCCGGTCGGTGGGCGCGAACACGCCCCAGACGATGGTGCCGGAGCGGCGATAGCCGATGTCCATGCCGATCTTGGTGATGTGGCCGGTGTAACGCTCGACGGTGTAGTGGCTGGGTGAAAACACGCAATTGACCCGGCGCGACGAGCCGATCACCGCGCCCCAGCCGCCGGCCACGTTGCAGCTCAAGGTTCCGACCTTCACGCCGCCTTCGCGCGCCTGAGCGGGCGCCTGGGCCAGCAGGGTCAGGCCGAGCACGGTCGCCAGGCCGAAAGCCGTCTTGTTCATCTCGATATCCTTCAGCTCAGCCCGTCCCGGCGGCTAAAGGGTCCTTGAAGCTTGACGGTTCCGGCCCGGCTCCAAGGGGTTTAGCCCGCGGTGTGCACGACGGTGTGCGTGTGGGTCATCCGATGCACCATGTGGCGGTGGTGATGGTGGCGGTGATGATGCGGAACCGTGCCGTGCCGGATGTCGCGGGTCGTGCGGCGGGCGGCGGTGGCGTCATGATGGTACTGGTCGGTGACGCCCTTGGCGGTGCCGCGGCCGACCTGGGTGGCGCTGCGGCCGATGGCGTGCAGGGTGTCCGGGATCACCGTGGCGGGCGAGGCCTGGGCAGCGGCGGCGGTGAGCGAAAGCAGCGCTCCGGCCAGGGCGATGACGTTAAATTTCATTGGGGTGAACCTTCGATCCCGAGCGCGCCCACCGACGGGCAGGTAACCCATGTAGCTGCGACGGCGTGTCGCGAATAGACGCCCAATCCCGAAAATCTGTAAGGTGGAGAGCGGAGCTTTCGCTGTGGCGCCAAGGCCCGTCAGGCGACCGGCTCGCCTAGTCAGCCGGCAAGAATCCAGCCCTCTTCCCGCTCCACCAGCTCGCGCAAGGCCGGATCGACATCGCGCGGCGGCGCAAAGGCGCCGCCCAGGCGACCCTGCTCGTCCATGCGGCCGAAATGCTCGCACAGGGTCCGGACCTGGGCGCGGTCGATCACCTCGCCGGGGTCGGGGTGGACGGGAACGAGGGCGGGATAGACCTCCGCGACCACCGCCTCCAGGCCGTGGACGTCCACCGGCGTCAGCTCCCGCCATCCGGTCTGGAACGGCCAGACCTGCACCTTGTCCTCAAGCGTATTCATGAAGCGGCGCACGGCCGGCACGCCCACCAGGGTCTGGCTGCCTACGGTGCCGTTGCCGAACACCTGCCATACGCTCTTCGCGCCCGCCTTGCCGGCCCCCTGGGTCGCTAGCTCGGTGTGGCGCAGGGTGGCGAGGGGGAAGTCCGCCGGAACCGTCGGCTTGGTGGAGGTGAGCCAGCGCTGGGTGTCCTTAGGCGGCGCGCCCCAGAACGGCCAGGGCTGGTCGGTCATCAGCCGGTTCATCTTGGCGGCCACGGCGAAGCGGTTGTTGGTGTTGTCGGCCTTGTCCACCACGTTGGCGGCGAGAAACGCCCACGACGCCTCCCAAGTGGGCGCCTTCAGCTTCAGCAGTTCCGCAGTCCCCGCCGGATAGCCCAGGGAGAAGTCGAAGCCGACCAGCGAGCGGTCGTTGCGCCGCCGCAGGTCGGCCATGATCTCGACGAGCTGCTTTTCCGCCGCCGCGCGGGTCGGCGGGTTGAACGCCTCGAACGTGGGGCGAAAGCGGATATCGCGCTTCATCACCCCGATCCACACGGAATCCTTGCCGGTCTTGGGCGAACCCGCAGCGCTCCAGTCCACCATGACGTAGGCGTTGAACAGGCGGGCCACGGGCGATCCTCAGGACTGGGCGCGGCGCGGATCCGCGTCTGCGGCTCGGCTTCTAGCCGGATACGGTAGCGCAATGAAGGCCGGCTGTGGGGACAAGGCCGGATGGCAGCGCTACTAGAGGCGCACCAGCCACCGGACGGCACAATGGATCAACTCAAGGCCGGCGTGGTCGGCGCTGGCGTCTTCGCCGGCTTTCACGCCCGCAAGTACGCCAGCATGGCGCAAGTCAAGCTGGTCGGGGTTCACGACCCGGACGTGGCCCGGGCGCGGTCGCTCGCGGCCGACCTGGGTGTTTCGGCCTTCGACAGCCTGCAGGACCTGCTCGACGCCTGCCATATGGTCACGGTGGCGAGCCCCGCCTCCACCCACGCGCAGGTGGCCGGGCACGCCATCGCTTCGGGCCGCCATCTCTATGTGGAAAAGCCGCTCGCCCGCGCCCTGGACGAAGGCGCGGGCCTGGTGGAGCACGCGGGCCGCCGTCGCCTGGTGCTCGCCTGCGGCCATCAGGAGAGAGTGGTGTTCTCGGCCATGGGCCTGCTCGACACGCCAGAGCCGCCCCGCCGGCTGCAGTCGGTGCGGCGCGGCTTGCCGGGGCCGCGCTCGCGCGACGTGTCCTGCGTGCTCGACCTGATGATCCATGACCTGGACCTCGCCCTGCAACTCGGCGGCGACGACATCTTGTCGGTCACCGCTGGCGGCCATTTCGACGAGGTGCGCGCCGAAATCGTCTTTCGCAGCGGCCTGCACGCCGCCCTGGAAGCCTCGAGAGTCGCCGAACAACGCGAACGCACCATGCGACTGGACTATTCCTCCGGCCGGGTGGAGGTCGACTTCCTCAAGCCCGCCTTCGCCAACTCAGCTTCCTTCGTGCTGGACCCGCTTTTCGCCGCGTCGCCCGAGGGGCGCGACCCGCTTGGCGCCAGCGTCGCCGGGTTCGTGGCGGCGGTGCAGGGTACGACGCGACGACCGGTCGTCACCGGCGAAGAGGGACTGGCCGCTCTGGCGCTGGCGCTCCGCGTGGAGCAGGCTGCAGGACTGTAGGCGCAAGCCCGTTGCACCGACCCCGCCCCGCTGGTACATCCCCGCGCTCGGCCATGGTCGTGCGCGCCGGCGGCTTGCTGTCTCCGGCGCACCCGGCATTGGCGGAGGTCGGCGCTCCTAGCGGGTTTCGGCCGGCTTAGGAGTGTAGCTCAGCTGGTAGAGCATCGGTCTCCAAAACCGAGGGTCGTGGGTTCGAGTCCCCCCACTCCTGCCATCTTGTCCATCCCCCCTGCGGCGCCGGCGAGTGCGCGACGCGGACCACCCGGCAGGCCTTTCGCCTCCGTCAGAGTTTAGGATTTGTGAGCCGTCCGATGGCCAAGGATCAAGGCGTGAAGACGCCGGCCAAGACGCCGGTCCCCAAGACCGGCCGCGCGTCGGTGAAGCCGGTGTCGGCGGCGCCTGTCACGCCCCCCAAGGCCGCCGTTGCGCCGCCCAAGCGCCGCACCAGCCCCCAGCAGTTTTGGCGCGAAGTGCAGACCGAGGGTCGGAAGATCACTTGGACGCCCTGGAAGGAGACCTGGATCACCTCGGTGATGGTCGCCATCATGGTCGTCATCACCGCCATCTTCTTCTCCGTCGTAGACGGATCGCTCAACTTCCTGATGCAGCAGTTCCTCAGGCTCGCGAGCTGAGGCCCGGACACATGACCAGCACCCAGACCTCCGCTCCTCACCTGCCTTCGGCTTCGGCCAGCCCGCACCATAAGTGGTATATCGTCCACGCCTATTCCAACTTCGAGAAGAAGGTGGCCGACGCGATCCGCGACCAGGCTCGCCAGCAAGGCATCGAGGACCACTTCTCAGAGATCGTCGTCCCCACCGAAGAGGTCGTGGAGATCAGGCGGGGCCGCAAGTTCAACTCCGAGCGCAAGTTCTTCCCCGGCTATGTGCTGGTGCGGATGGAGCTGTCGGACGAAGCCTACGTGCTGGTGAAGAACACCCCCAAGGTGACCGGCTTCCTCGGCGCGCCGTCCAAGCCGGCGCCGGTTTCCGACAAGGAAGTCCAGCGTATCCTCGGCGCGGTGGAGGAGGGGGTCGAGCGGCCCAAGCCGACCATCCGCTTCGAGATCGGCGAGCAGGTGCGCGTCACCGACGGCCCGTTCCAGAGCTTCGTCGGCTCGGTGGAGCAGGTGGACGAGGATCGCGCCCGCCTGCGCGTCACCGTTTCCATCTTTGGCCGCGCGACGCCGGTCGAACTCGAATACGGCCAGGTGGAAAAGGGCGCGGGCTAATCGACCGTCCGTCATCCCGGACGGCGTAGCCGATCCGGGATGACGGTCTCAACGGAAAACCCGTGGGAGGGGCGTCACCCCGCACCACGGCTCTACTTGGCGGGAATGACCCCGCGCAGGCCAGGAGGAGTTCATGGCTAAGAAGATACTAGGCTACGTCAAACTGCAGGTTAAGGCCGGCTCAGCTACCCCATCGCCCCCGATCGGACCGGCGTTGGGCCAGCGCGGCGTGAACATCATGGGCTTCTGCAAGGAGTTCAACGCGCGCACGGCCGAGATGGAGAAGGGCACGCCTCTGCCGACGGTGATCACCGTCTACCAGGACAAGTCGTTCACCTTCGTCACCAAGACCCCGCCCGCCACCTACTTCATCAAACAGGCGATCAATCTAAAGTCGGGCTCCAAGAACCCGGGCAAGGACATCGTCGGCAAGGTCACGCGCGCCCAGTGCCGCGAGATCGCCGAGAAGAAGATGAAGGATCTCAACGCCGCCGACATGGACGCCGCCTCCAAGATCATCGAGGGCTCGGCGCGGTCCATGGGCCTGGAAGTGGTGGACTGAACCGATGGCCAAGCAAGCACAAGTCAAGCTCACCAAGCGCGAACAGGCCTGGACCGTCGACGCCAACAAGCTGCACGCGGTGGAGGAGGCTATCACCGCGGTAAAGGCCAACGCCAAGGCCAAGTTCGACGAGTCCGTGGAGATCAGCGTCAATCTCGGCGTCGATCCCCGCCACGCCGACCAGCAGGTCCGCGGTGTCGTCAACCTGCCCTCGGGCACGGGCCGTGACGTGCGCGTCGCGGTCTTCGCCCGGGCCGGCAAGGCCGCGGAGGCCGAGGCGGCGGGCGCCGACATCGTGGGCGCTGAGGATTTGGTCGAGCGCATCCAGGGTGGTTTCCTGGAGTTCGACCGGGTGATCGCCTCCCCTGACATGATGGCCCTGGTGGGGCGTCTGGGTAAGGTGCTGGGCCCTCGTGGCCTGATGCCCAACCCCAAGGTCGGCACCGTCACCCCCAACGTCGCCCAGGCCGTCAAGGACGCCAAGGGCGGGGCGGTGGAGTTCCGGGTCGAGAAGGCGGGCATCGTGCACGCCGGCATCGGCAAGGTCAGCTTCACCGACGACGCCCTGCTCGCCAACGTCCGCGCTATGGTCGACGCCCTGTCCAAGGCCAAGCCGTCGGGCGCCAAGGGTCAGTACATCAGGAAGATCGCGCTGAGTTCCACGATGGGCCCCGGCGTGAAGGTCGAGCCCTCCACGGTGGCCCAGCCGTAAGGCCGGAGCCGCTTCGGTCGAAACGATAAGGGCGGGGCCACCTGGTCCCGCCCTTTTCTTTGAGTGGCGATCAGCTCCCCGCCGCCTCGTCGTAGAACCGTGCGACGTCAATCTTCATGGAGCGCAGGGCGTCGGGGTTGAGATAGACCATGTGTCCCGACGGATAGTAGCTGAAGCGCAGGTTTCCCTGCAGCGACGGCGGCAGTTCCATGTGCTTCAGGTCGTATTCCGTCCCGAAGAAGGGCGTGGCCATGTCGTACCAGCCGTTCAGGCTTTCAACCTTCAGGTGCGGGTTCTGGCGCATGGCGGCGCCGAGGTCCACCGCCACGTCGGGGTTCTGCTGCGGGTAGTTCGAGCCCGGCGCCTTGTGCTTCCAGTCCCAGACGAGGGTGCGGTTGTAGTTGGTCGGGCGATAGGTCATCTCGCTATGGTAGTCGAGTTGGCCTGTCAGATAGCTTTGGAAGGCGCCGACGAAGGCGCCGGTGATGCCGGTGTCCGACGGGTCGAAATCGGCGTTCTCCGAGCCTGCGTCGGGGTTGTAACCCGTGAAGCGGCTGTCATAGCGGCCGAGCACCTGGCCCTGGTCGCGCAGCAGTTCGGCGCGGAAGCGGCCGAGGTCCACGCGCAGGTTGGCGTTGATCAGGAACTGGACCGGCAGGCCGGTGTAGGCGGAGAGCTGGCGGGCGACCGCGTCGCGCTCCTCGGTCGTGATGTCCTGGCCCTTGGCGAGAGCCACGGTGTAGGGACCGCGCGCCCATGCCCTGACCGCGGCCAGGTAGCTGGGCAGGTCGGCCGGGCGGTTCTGCAGCCGGTTGTGATACCAGGCGGCGGCCGCATAGGTCGGGACCAGGGCGATGTAATTCTGGTCATAGCCGGGCTGGCGCGCGCCATAGTTCAGGATGGACGAGAGCAGCGTCACCCCGTTCAGCTGGATGCCGCGGTCCTGCAGCATGTAGGCGAGGCCCGCCGAGCGCGTGGTGCCGTAGCTCTCGCCGAACAGGAACTTGGGCGAATTCCAGCGGTCGTTGATCGTGATGTAGCGGGCGATGCCGCGGGAGAACGCATCCAGATCCTGGTCCACGCCCCAGAAGTCGGTGGTCTTGTTTCGCCGAGCGGGCGCGAGAAGCCGGTGCCGATGGCGTCGAGGAAGACGATGTCGGTCTTGTCGATCAACGAATACTCGTTGGGCTCCAGGTCGAAGGGGGCGTTGCGGGTGGACTGGGGCGAGTCGGTGTGGATACGCACCGGCCCCACCGAGCCCATGTGCAGCCACAGCGTGGAGGAGCCAGGTCCGCCGTTGTAGAAGAAGGTCACCGGTCGGTGGCTGTCGCCCTTTGCGTGATCGGCGACGTAGGCGACGTAGAACATCGAGGCGATCGGCTTGCCTTCGTCGTCGCGGAGGGTGAGCGTTCCGGCCGTGGCGGTATAGGGAATCGCCGCGTGGCCGCCTGCGGACCAGACGTGGCGGGTGTTGCGGGCCTGTTCGTGGATCGGGGCAGTGGCGATGTCCGCCGGGGTGATCTTGTCTTCGCCCACCTGTTTGGCGGCCGCATCCGGCCGATCGACGGCGGCGCGATCGCCGCGGCCGGGTTCGTCCCCGGCGTGAGCGTTGGTTGTGGCGCCCTGGGCGGTTTGGGCGCCGCTCGGGCCGGCCAAGGCGCCGGTGATCAAGGCGGTGGTGAGAAGAAAAGCGGTCAGCCGCATGTCGGTCCTTGGGCGGATCAAGTCGGGCGGCGAACGGCGCGCCTCTCCCGGCGCATCGCCTTACGCCTCGAGGCTGTCAAAGCATTTCGGTCGAGACACATGACGACGCTGCGCTTCAGTCGGGCGAACGCACCGGGCGTGGTGGCGAGCCAAGGAAGTTAGCTGACGTCTGGCCTGCGTCTCGCCCGCTTGTGTCGCCTAAGGCCATGAACCGACGCTTCCATCTGACCGCAGCGCCATGGATGCCCGGAACAAGTCCGGGCAGGACGGAAATAGAGGGTGGACTCAGGCTCGCCAGCGCGTTGTCGGCCACTCGTAATCTAGGGCTCCACCCTCGTCGAACATCTGGCTGAACAGGTAGGCGAACACGCGGTCCGCCGCGAACAGCTCGAACGTGCGCCGCCATCCCCGCTCGGCCATGGCGCGTCGCGCCGCATCGTCGACGGTGAACCGGCGTAGCTGGCGTTTCAGGTCGTCCAGGTCGGTGTAGGTCGCCAGGGCGTCCGCAGCGTAAAGCGCCTGGAAGCCGACCTTGGCGTCCACGAAGGTGAGCAGGCCGCTTCCCAGCACGTGGGCCATCCGGTCCGAGGCGTAGAGCGGCTGGTCGTTATGGCGGGAGAGCGCCCAGCCCATGCGCGCGCCCTCGATCGCCGCCAGGTAGGCCCGGCCCCGCAGCCGGG
>CAXTRP010000042.1:11975-13139 GCA_964246615.1 uncultured Caulobacteraceae bacterium
TCCACGACGGTCACGCCGGGGCTGGCGATGCGCAGGCCCGGCGTCTCGGCGCGCAGGTCGGCCAGGAGCGACGATGGCATGCGGACGCCATCGGCGATCTGGCGCGGAGCGTCGTCGCCGGCGGGCAGGATCAGATCGACCGCGGATGAAGGGTCGGCGAAGGCCCGGCCCGTCTCCACCGCCCCGTCCACGGGGTTGGGCATGAAGGCGACGAAGTCCTTGGGGCCGGCGAACGCGCGCAAGGTTTCGCCTGCCGTCGTGACGAAAGTGGCGTCCACAGCACCCCTGCGCCCGAGCAGCCGGGCGCGGGTGCGAGGCGATGGCAGGGGGTCGATGTTGATGTCGGCGATGGTCACGGCGGGTGACAGGCGGCGCGCTTCATCGAGGGTGGCGTTGGCGATGTCGTTGGCGAAGTGCAGCAGGATCAGATCGGGCCGCACCTCGTCCACCATGCGCAGGAACAGCCGGTTGCAGGCGGCCACGCCGAGGCGGTGGATGCGGAAAGGGGCCTGGGTGCGGCTGACCGCCCGGTCGGAGAACTCCACCACCAGGTGGCCCGCGCGGACGGCGGCGCGGCCAAGCTTCTGACGGATGGCGAACAGGTCGACATTGGCGGTGTCGCGCTCGCGACCCGTCATCCAGTTGAAGTCGCCGACGTTGAGGATGCGCATCTGGACCGCCGTGAAGCCTTGATCAGCCCCAGGGCGGTGCAGGTTGCAAGCGTGTGGCGGAATGCGGAAGCTTGCGCGCGCTTGCCTGTGCATGGAGGCGACGCCTACAGCCCATGTGACACCGGAGGTTCCATGCGGCGGCTGCGTGACGCGATCATCCCGATCCTGGCCTTCGGTCCGGCCTTGAGCGCCTGCGCCGTCGGATCGCCTCCTTCCAAAGCCGCCGTACTGCAGCCGGAGCCCGCGCCGTCCTCAGGACCGCTCGCCTGGGTGCAGATGACCGAGCACGGAGCGGAGGTGAGGGTGGTGCGGCCCCAGCAAGGCTGTCCTGTAGCGCGCATCGATGGCCGCGCGCTGCCGCTGGCGCTCCGCAGCGCGGCCGACGACCAGTTCCCCGCGGTCTGCAGCGCCGCCTTGCCGGCGGGTGCGCCAGCAGTGGAGGTCGCAGGCCGGACGTTGCAGACGCCCAAGGCCATCGTCCGCCGCATCGTGG
>CAXTRP010000043.1:0-5967 GCA_964246615.1 uncultured Caulobacteraceae bacterium
TGCTCCCAAACGGACTGTTCGGAGATGCGCTTGCCGAAGGCGGTGCGGGTAAGCAGCCGGCGGCACATCTTCTCCAAGGCCACCTCGGCCGCCCCGAGCGTGCGCATGCAGTGGTGGATGCGGCCCGGACCCAGACGCCCCTGCGCGATCTCGAAGCCGCGGCCCTCGCCGAGCAAGAGGTTTTCGGCCGGCACGCGCACGTCCTTGAGGATCACCTCGGCATGACCATGGGGCGCGTCGTCGTAGCCGAACACCGGCAGCATCCGCACGACCTCGACACCGGGCGCGTCCAACGGCACCAGGATTTGCGACTGCTGCTTATGGCGAGGCGCATCGGGATCGCTCTTGCCCATGACGATGGCGATCTTGCAGCGCGGGTCGCCCACGCCGGACGACCACCACTTGCGCCCGTTGATGACGTACGCGTCGCCCTCTCGCCGGATCGAGGTCGTGATGTTGGTGGCGTCGGAGGAGGCGACCTCAGGCTCGGTCATCAGGAAGGCCGAACGGATTTCGCCGGCCATCAGCGGCTTCAGCCAGCGCGCCTTCTGGGCGTCGGTGCCGTAGAAGTGCAAAACCTCCATGTTGCCGGTGTCCGGCGCCGAGCAGTTGAAAACCTCCGACGCGTGCTGGGTGCGGCCCATCTCCTGGGCGCAGAGCGCATAGTCCAGGTTGGTGAGGCCGGCCCCGTGGTAGTCGCCCACATCGTGCGACCCGGAAGGCGGCATGAACAGGTTCCACAACCCCTGCGCTTTCGCCTTGGCTTTCAGCGCCTCCAGCCCCTGCAGCACGATCCAGCGGTCTGCGCCGGCGGCCTTGTGCTCGTCATGCACGCCCTCCATCGCCGGATAGACCTCGGCGTCCATGAAGTCGCGGACACGCCTGAGCCAGTGCTGCTGGGACTCGGAGAGGGAAAAATCCAAGGGGTTGCTCCAAGCGGCCGGCTGGTTCCCGGCCTCGTCGGTCCTAGCATACCACCACACTCAAGGACCTTCGCAAGTCAGAAGCGCAGGATGAGGCGATGCTAGCTTTTGCACTGGCCAGCCGCGGGATATCAGCATACCTGACCCTCGAAACCGACCTCAGGCCGGTGGCGGGAGCGTGTCGATGAAAGCCGCCGTGTTGCGCGCCGTGGGCCAGCCGCTGCAGATCGAGGATGTGCAGATCGGCCTGCCAGGCCCGCGCGAGGTCCTGATCCGCACGGTGGCGAGCGGGGTCTGCCACTCCGACCTCCATTTCATCGAAGGCTCCTACAAGCACCCCCTGCCCGCCGTGCTCGGCCACGAGGCGGCGGGGGTCGTGGAGAAGGTCGGCGCCGACGTGCGCACGGTGCAGGTGGGCGACCATGTCGTCACCTGCCTGTCCGCCTTCTGCGGCCACTGCGAATACTGTTTGACCGGGCACATGTCGCTCTGCCCCAGCCCCGACACCCAGCGGCGCAAGGGCGAGCCGCCGCGCCTGTCGGAGGCGGACGGGGCGGCCATGACCCAGTATCTGAACCTGTCGGCCTTCGCCGAGCAGATGCTGGTGCACGAGCACGCCTGCACCCCGATCCGCAAGGACATGCCGCTCGATCGCGCCGCCCTGATCGGCTGCGCGGTGACCACGGGCATCGGCGCGGTGACCCACACCGCCAATGTGCGTCCCGGCGACACGGTGGCGGTGATCGGTTGCGGCGGTGTGGGCCTCGCCACGATCATCGGCGCCTTGTTCGCCGGCGCCGGCCGGATCATCGCCATCGACCGCCTACCCGCCAAGCTGGTTTTAGCCATGCTTTTCGGGGCCACCGACGTGATCGACGCGTCAGCGGGCGACGTCGCCAAGACGGTGCGCGAGCTGACCGGCGGCGGCGTGCACTTCAGCTTCGAGGCCATCGGGCTGAAGGCCACCACCGAGGACGCCTTCAAGATGTTGCGCCGGGGTGGGACCGCCACGGTGATCGGCATGATCCCGCCCGGCGTGAAGATCGAGCTGAACGGCTCGGAGTTCCTGGGCGAGAAGAAGATCCAGGGCTCCTTCATGGGCTCCAACCGCTTCCCCGTCGACATGCCGCGCTACGTGGATTTCTACATGCAGGGCCGACTGAAGCTGGACGAGATGGTTTCCGCGCGCCTGCCGCTTGAGAAGGTCAACGACGCCTTCGAGGAGATGAAGCGTGGCGAGGTCGCCCGCTCGGTCATCGTGTTCGACGCCTGAGCGAGCGCGGCTGATTATGGCCAGACCGCCGCCTGAACGTCTCCTCCCCTCCGCCTATCCGTGGAGCTTCGACATCCCGCCGCGGTTCGGCGATCTCGATCCGATGCGGCACCTGAACAACGCGGCCCTGGTCCGGTTCTACGAGGACGGCCGCATCCGCTTCATCGACGCCGTCGGCGGTCGCGTAACGCTTATGCCCGGCCACGGCTTCGTTGTGGCGTCGTTCGCCGTCCAATACCTGGCGGAGGGACAGTACCCACAGGTGGTGACCGTCGCCTCGGGCCTGGTGAGCCTTGGCCGCAGCTCCCTTCACCTCGCCCACGCCCTGTTCCAATCCGGCGTCTGCATCGGTGTGGGAGAGACCACCCTGGTCCACGTCCTGCGCCAAACGGGCGCCGCGGAACCGCTGCCCGAGGCGTTCCGCGCGGTCATGCAGGCCTACTCCCTTGCTGCTCCGGCCGCGCTACACGTGCGATCCGATCCGGAACGCCCCCATTCAGAAGGCTCCAAGGAAGACCCTCATGCGTGAAGCCGTCATCGTCTCAACCGCCCGCACGCCGATCGGCAAGGCGTTCCGGGGGGCCTTCAACGACACCCCCGCCCAGACGCTGGGCGCCCACGCCATCCGCGCCGCGGTGGAGCGGGCCAAGGTGGACCCCGGCGAGATCGAGGATGTGATCATGGGCTGCGCCTCCCAGCAGGGCGCCCAGGGCATGAACGTAGCGCGCCAGGCCCTGCTGCGCGCCGGCCTGCCCATGACCGTGGCCGGCCAGACCATCGACCGGCAGTGCGCTTCTGGCCTGATGGGGGTGGCCATCGCCGCCAAGCAGATCATCGTCGACGGCATGCAGGTGGCGCTCGGCGGGGGCATGGAGTCCATTTCCCTGGTGCAAAACGAGCACGCCAACCGCTTTCGCGCCGCCGATCCCTGGCTCGTGGAGCACATTCCCCAGACCTACATGTCCATGATCGAGACAGCCGAGATCGTGGCCGACCGCTACGGCGTCAGCCGCGAGGCCCAGGACGAATACGCCCTGAAGTCCCAGCAGCGCACCGCCAAGGGCCAGGCCGATGGCCTCTACGCCGAAGAGATCGCGCCCATCACCACCACCATGAAGGTGGCGGACAAGTCGACTGGCCAGGTTTCCGACCGCGAGATCACCCTCAGCAAGGACGAGGGCAACCGGCCGGAGACCACGCTGGAGGGCTTGGCGGCGCTGAAACCCGTGTTCAAGGGCGGCCAGCGCATCAAGGAAGGCAAGTTCATCACCGCCGGCAACGCATCGCAGCTCTCCGATGGCGCAGCCGCCCTGGTGCTGATGGAGGCCAAGGAGGCCGAACGGCGGGGCCTGCAGCCGCTCGGCCGCTACGTCGGGATCGCCGTGGCCGGGTGCGACCCGGACGAAATGGGCATCGGGCCGGTGTTCGCGGTGCCCAAGCTGCTGAAGCTGAACAACCTCGGCATGGACGACATCGGCGTGTGGCAGCTGAACGAGGCCTTCGCGTCGCAAGTGCTCTACTGCCGTGACAAGCTCGGCATCCCCGACGAGACGCTGAACTCGACGGGCGGGGCGATCTCGGTGGGACATCCGTACGGCATGAGCGGCGCGCGCATGGTCGGCCACGTCCTGCTGCAGGGCCGCCGGGAGAAGGCCCGCTACGGCGTGGTCACCATGTGCGTGGGCGGCGGCATGGGTGCGGCGGGCCTGTTCGAAATCTTCTAGCGCCTTGCGAGAAGTTGCTGACGCATCGGCGGATTCGAAGATCACGTATGCCGGTCAGCTCCCGCTCGGCTTGGCGTGCGTTCGCACTTTCAACGGGGTTGACGGAGGCGGTCTGGTGAAGATGGCGGCCGGCTTTCGCCGACTTTCGTTGGCGACGACGCCAGAACGGCATAGTGAGGAGCAGACGAGGCTCACCCGGGCCGCGCAGCCGATATCGTTGCGGTGGATGTGATGACGACCCAGGCGGCGCTTCTCTCAACCCCGGCCGGCGATCAGATAGAGGAGACGTGGCCGGCGGTCAGCTTGGCGCAGTCCCAGGCGATCCTCACCGCCCCTGGCGCGATGTTCGAGATGGAGACGCTGGAGCGCGATGGTCGCAGCGTCCGCGTCTGGAAGAACGGACCCAAGTCGCTGCTCGACGTCTTCTATGCCGCTCATGCCTTCGGAGACCGGACCTTCATCGTCAACGAGGACGAACGGGTCAGCTTCGATGGCTTCGCTCGCGCAGCCATGGCCTTCGCGCACCATCTGATCGCTCTGGGGGTGAAGCCGGGCGACCGGGTGGCGATCGCCATGCGCAACCTGCCCGAATGGCCGGTCAGCTTCTATGGCGCCGCGCTCGCGGGCGCCGTGGCGACGCCGTTGAACGCCTGGTGGTCCGCTGGCGAACTGGCCTATGGGCTGAAGGACTCGGGCGCAACGGCGACCGTGCTCGATTTCGAGCGCTATGAGCGGGTGCGCGAGCGTCTGGGCGACTGTCCGGCCCTGCAGTCCATCGTCGTCTGCCGACGGGGTGAGGCGGAGGCGGCGCAGGGCGTCCTGGATTTGGAACACCTGATCGGGCCTTCCGGCGCCTGGTCGAACCTGCCGGCCGTCGAGGCTCTCCCGCAAGGGTCGCCGCCGGTGGCGATTGCTCCCGAAGACACCGCCACCCTCTTCTACACCTCGGGTACGACGGGCGAGCCCAAGGGGGTGGCGGCCAGCCACCGTGCGGCCACCACGCCGGTGCTCACAACCTTCTATTCCCAGGCGCGCAGCTATGTGCGCCGGGGCGAGGCCCTGCCCGAACCCGATCCCACCGTGCAGAAGTGCTATGTCGTCTCCATCCCCTTCTTCCATGTCACCGGCTGCTTCTCGCTCCTCAGCATCGCCATGATCACCGGGATCAAGATGGTGCTCATGCGCCGCTTTGAGCCCGAGGCCTGCATGGCCCTGATCGAGAAGGAGCGCGCCACCTCCATCGGTGGCGTGCCCACCATTCCCTGGCAACTTCTGGAGCACCCAGCCCGGGAGCGCTACGACCTCTCCAGCCTGGAGATGATCACCTACGGCGGCGCTCCGGCCGCGCCCGAGCTGGTGCGCCGCATGGACCAGGCCTGGCCCAAGGCCCAGACCGGCACCGGCTGGGGCATGACCGAGACCTGCGCCACCTTCACCCACCACATCGGCGAGGACTACGCCCACCGTCCCGACAGCTGCGGGCCGGCGACGCCTGTCGGCGACCTGAAGATCGTGGATGCGCAGGGAAACAGCCTATCGCCCGGTGCGGTCGGGGAACTGTGGGCCTACGGTCCCCATGTGGTGCGCGGCTATTGGAATAAGCCCGAGGCGACGGCCAAGACCTTCGAGGACGGCTGGCTGAAGAGCGGCGACCTGGCCCGCCTGGACGAGGAGGGCTTCTGCTACATCGTCGACCGCATCAAGGACGTCATCATCCGCGGCGGCGAGAACATCTACTCAGTGGAAGTGGAGGACGTGCTCTACAGCCATCCCGCGATCATGGATGCGGCCCTGGTCGCCATCCCCCACCGCACGCTGGGCGAAGAGCCTGGTGCGGTGGTGACGTTGAAACCAGGCTGCGACGTGCAGGAGGATGTGTTGCGCGCCTATGTCCGGGCGCGGCTGGCCGGCTTCAAGACACCCATCCGCATCCTGTTCAGCCAGGAACCGCTGCCCCGCAACGCCAACGGCAAGATCCTGAAGCCCGAACTCAAGCGGCTGTTCGAAGCCGCTCCCGCCGACGCCTCACCGGAACGCTCGCTCCCAT
>CAXTRP010000043.1:5977-13118 GCA_964246615.1 uncultured Caulobacteraceae bacterium
GACTTCTCACCCCAAGACCTCACCTTCCGCGACGAGGTCCGCACCTTCATCGCGCAAAACTATCCCGCAGCGGTGCGGACCAAGCAGGATGCGGGCGAGGAGCTCGGCCGAGAAGACTATCTCGCCTGGCACAAGATCCTTGGCCGGAAAGGCGGCTGGTCCACCCCGTCCTGGCCTGTCGAGTACGGCGGCCCGGGCTGGACTCCGATCCAGAAATTCATCTTCGCCGAGGAGCTGGCGCGGGCGGGCACCGTGCCTATCCTGCCGTTCGGGGTGAACATGGTCGCGCCGGTGATCATGGCCTTCGGCACGCCGGAGCAGAAGGCCAGATACCTGCCGCCGATCATGATGGGCGAGACCTGGTGGTGCCAGGGTTATTCGGAGCCGGGCGCCGGCTCCGATCTCGCCGGGCTGTCTACTCGGGCGGTGCGCGACGGCGACCATTATGTCGTGAATGGTCAGAAGACATGGACCACGCTGGCCCAGCATGCCGACTGGGGCTTCTTCCTGGTGCGAACCGACCCCGCCGCCAAGAAGCAGCAGGGCATCAGCTTCCTGGTGCTGGACATGAAGTCGCCAGGCGTCACCGTGCGCCCGATCATCACCCTGGACGGCGCCCACGAGGTCAACGAGGTGTGGCTGGAAGACGTGCGCGTGCCCATCGAGCAGCGCATCTACGAGGAGAACAAGGGCTGGACCTACGCCAAGTACCTGTTGGCGCACGAGCGCACCGGCATCGCCGGCGTCGCCCGCTCCAAGCGCGCCATCGACCGGCTGCACGAGATCGCCTCCGAGGAGACCGTGGACGGCGAGCCCCTCGAGGACGACGTCTTCTTCGCCCGCAAGATGGCCGAGCTGGAGATCGAACTGATGGCGCTGGAGTACACAGAACTTCGCGGTCTGGCTCGGGAGGCGGAAGGCAAGCCGCCGGGTCCGGAGTCGAGCCTGCTCAAGATCAAGGGCACCGAGATCCAGCAACGCGCCACGGAGCTGGCCATGGAGGCCGCCGGCCGCTACGCCGCCCCGCACCTGCTGCACAACGCCACCGGCGGCAACGAGGCGCCCGTTGGACCCCGTTCGGCCCGGGGCGTCGCCGACACCTATTTCAACATGCGCAAGACTTCGATCTACGGTGGCTCCAACGAGATCCAGCGCAACATCATCGCCAAGGCGGTGCTGGGCCTCTGAGCCAGACACCTGACATCGACGCCTGACACTCTAAAGAACCGGACCTCGCTCATGGACTTCAGCTTCAGCGAAGAGCAGCGGCTGCTTCGCGACTCCTTGCAGGGGTTCCTGCGCAACACCTACGACGCCGACAGCCGGCGCAAGGCCGTGGCGTCCGAAGCCGGTTGGCGGCCCGAAATCTGGCGCGCCCTGGCCCAGGATGTCGGTGTGCTGGGCGCCGCCCTGCCCGAGGAGATGGGCGGCCTCGGCGGCGGCCCGGTGGACACCATGGTGGTGATGACCGAACTCGGCCGCTCGCTGGTCGTAGAGCCGTTCCTGGAGACGGTGGTCATCGGAGCCGGCCTGCTGAAGCGCGTGGACAGCCCCGCCGCCCGCGAGGCGGTGGAGCAGATCATTGGTGGCGAACTCATCACCACCCTGGCCTGGGGCGAGCCCACCGCCCGGTACGACCCGGCCGACGTCGCCACCACCGCCCGCAGGGACGGGCAGGGCTGGCGGCTCGACGGCAAGAAGGCGGTGGTGTCGGCAGCGCCGTGGGCGTCCAAGCTTCTGGTCACGGCGCGTACAGGCGGCGGCCAACGCGAGGCGCAGGGCGTGTCGCTGTTCCTGGTGGACAAGGATGCAGCCGGGGTGAGCACGGTGGACTACCCCACCGTGGACGGTAAGCGCGCCTCAGAGATCACCTTTGAAGGCGTGTCGCTCGGCGTTGACGCGCTACTGGGGGCGGAGGGTCACGCGCTGCCCCACGTCGAGGCGGTGCTGGACGAGGCGCGCGCGGCGCTCTGCGCCGAAGCCGGCGGGGTGTTGAGCGAACTGGTGCGCCAGACAGTGGAGTACACCAAGCAGCGCCGCCAGTTCGGGCGTCCGATCTCCGACTTTCAGGTGCTGCAGCACCGCATGGTCGATATGTTCATCTCAGCCGAACAGTCGGTTTCCATGACCTTCATGGCGACCCTGAAGCTCGACCTTCCCGCTGACGAGCGTGCGGCGGCTGTTTCCGCCGCCAAGGCCTATGTCGGCCGCGCCTGCACCAGCGTCGGTCAGGCGGCGGTGCAGATCCACGGCGGCATCGGCCTGACCGAGGAGCTGGCGCTCAGCCACTACTTCAAGCGCGCCACCCTGATCGAGCAGGCGCTGGGTTCGTCCGACTACCACCTGCGCCGCTATCAGGCGTTGCGGTCAGGGCTGCCGAAAGCGGCGTAAACCTTCGCCCTTTCGAAGGGGGGAGACAGGGGTGAGCCGCGTTCAAGACCTTGCCGTTATGCGCTGCAGCGTGTTTGCTGTGGTGACCCGTCGGAGCCGCCATGCCTTTCACCAGCACTGACAAGTATATCGCGTCACGCGACCTGGAGGTCTCGGTCAACGCTGCGGTCAAGCTGCAGCGGCCGTTGCTGGTCAAGGGCGAGCCCGGCACCGGCAAGACGGTGCTGGCGCAGGAGGTGGCGCAAGCGCTCGGCATGCCGCTGATCGAGTGGCACATCAAGTCGACCACCAAGGCGCAGCAGGGGCTCTACGAGTACGACGCCGTCTCCCGCCTGCGCGATGGCCAGCTTGGCGACCCGCGGGTGCACGACGTCGCCAACTACATCGTGCACGGCAAGTTGTGGGAAGCTTTCACCGCCGAGACGCCCTGCGTGGTGCTGATCGACGAGATCGACAAGGCCGATATCGAGTTCCCCAACGACCTGCTGCTCGAACTCGACCGCATGCAGTTCTACGTCTATGAGACTCGCGAAACCATCGTGGCGCGCCAGCGGCCAGTGGTGATCATCACCTCCAACAACGAGAAGGAACTGCCGGACGCTTTCCTGCGGCGCTGCTTCTTCCACTACATCCGCTTCCCCGACCGGGAGACGATGGAGAAGATCGTCGCCACCCACTATCCCGACATCAAGGCGTCGCTGGCGCGCGAAGCGCTGAACGCCTTCTTCAAGATCCGCGACCTTCCCGGGCTGAAGAAGAAGCCGGCGACGTCGGAGCTTCTGGACTGGCTGAAGCTGATGATGATCGAGGACCTGCCGCCCGAGGCGCTGCGCAGCGACGACGCCAAGCTGGTCATCCCGCCCCTCCACGGCGCCCTACTGAAAAACGAGCAGGACGTCTCGCTGTTCGAGCGATTGGTGTTCATGTCGAGGCGGGGATGAGGCCGCCTGGCGCCGCCCACCCTTACGCCTCCCGCCGGAGGTGGGAAGCAGCTCTTCCCAGCGTAGCGACCTAGATGTTCACCGGCTTCATCGAGGGCCTGCGCACCGCCGGCATTCCCGTTTCCATCACCGAGCACCTCAGCCTGCTCGGCGCCATGCAGGCCGGCGTGGCCGAGTACAATGTCGAGGCCTTCTACTTCCTCGCACGCGCGGCCCTGGTGAAGGACGAGCGCTGGTTCGACCGCTTCGACCGGGTGTTCGCCCGGTACTTCAAAGGGCTGGAGGCGGTCTCCGGCGAGGACCTGACCACCTCCATTCCCGAGGAGTGGCTGCGCAAGCTGGCCGAGAAGACCCTCTCGCCGGAGGAGATGGCCGCCATCGTGGCGCTGGGCGGCTTCGACAAGCTGATGGAGACGCTGAAAAAGCGGCTGGAAGAGCAGAAGGAACGCCACCAGGGCGGATCCAAGTGGATCGGCACCGCCGGAACCTCGCCCTTCGGCGCCTACGGCTACAACCCGGAAGGCGTGCGCATCGGCCAGCACGAGAGCCGCCACCGGCGCGCGGTGAAGGTCTGGGACAAGCGCGAGTTCCGCGACCTGGACGACAGCGTAGAGCTGAACACCCGCACCCTGAAGCTGGCGCTTCGCAAGCTCCGCCGCTTCGCCCGGGAAGGGGCGGCTGACGAGCTGAACCTGGACGGCACCATCCGCGCCACCGCCGAGAACGCCGGCACACTCGATCTCAAGTTCACGCCCGAGCGCCGCAACGCCATGAAGGTGCTGCTGTTCCTGGACGTCGGCGGCTCCATGGACGACCATGTCAGGGCGTCAGAAGAACTGTTCTCCGCCGCCCGGTCGGAGTTCAAGCACCTGGAATACTTCTACTTCCATAACTGCGTCTATGAGGGCGTCTGGAAGTCCAACGTACGCCGCCGCGCCGAGCAGACGCCGACCCTGGACGTGCTGCGCACCTTCGGCCCCGACTATCGGCTGATCTTCGTGGGCGACGCGGCCATGAGCCCCTACGAGATCGTCCAGCCCGGCGGCGCGGTGGAGCACTGGAACGCGGAGAGCGGCCAGGCCTGGATCGAGCGGCTCACCGGCCATTTCCGCCGCGTGGCGTGGCTCAATCCTACGGCTGAGCCGGCGTGGGGCTATAGCCAGTCCACCACCATGCTCCAGCAGCTGCTGGAAGGGCGCATGTATCCGATGACGCTCGAAGGCCTCGACCGGATGACCCGCGCCCTGTCCCGCTGACCGCGGCAGGCTGACGCTGCAATCACCCGTGATGGCGCTTTTGCGCCGCTGCCCCGTTTCACATGATGCAGGAGGCGTGTCATGGCCCAAAAGCGTTCCATCATAGCTGGCAGCGATCGCCAGCCGCCACCGGGCGCGCGCACTGGTGACGCCGATCCGCAGGCGACCGCGCAAGTCAGCGTCTATCTTAAGCCCGTCGACCCATCGGTCAGCGGCAACAGCCCTGGGGCGCCTTTCCGCTCCCGTGCGGACCTTCGCATCGAGAGAACGGCCGGCATGGGCGATCGGATCGCGCAGGTGGAGGCCTTCGCCAAGGCGCAGGATCTAACCGTCGTCCGAACTGACCCCGCTCGACGCCTCGTCACCCTGGAGGGCAGCCTCAAGGCGCTTGAAACCGCATTCGCCACCAAGCTTCAGAGCTACGAGCACGAAGGCCACAGCTTCCGGGCGCGCACTGGCGTGCTGTCGGCGCCGGAGCCTGTGGCCGAGATGGTGGAGGCGGTGCTTGGACTGGACCAGCGCCCCCTCGCCACGCCCAAGTCGATGCGGCTGGCCAAGGCCGCGGCGCACGCCGGCTTCCTGCCGAACAAGGTCACAGCGCTCTATGGCTTCCCAAAGCCAGCGGGGTCGGGCCGGGGCGAGTGCATCGCCATCATCGAACTGGGCGGAGGCTTCAACGACAGCGACACGGCGGCGGCCTTCAAGGCCATGAAGCTGACGCCGCCCAAGGTCACCGCCGTTTCGGTCGGCGGCGCGGCGAACCAGCCGGGCAAGGACACCGACGCGGACGGCGAGGTCGCGCTGGACATCCAGGTGGCCGGCGCGGGCGCGCCGGGCGCAGCGCTTGCGGTCTACTTCGCCGCCAACACCGACCAGGGCTTTGTCGACGCCATCAGCCAGGCGGCCCATGACGAGACCAATGCGCCGAGCGTCATGTCCATCAGCTGGGGCTCGGCGGAAAGCGCCTGGACCCAGCAGGCGGTTGCGGCCATGACCTCCGCCCTGCAGGACGCAGCGACGCTGGGCGTCACCGTGCTGGCGGCCTCGGGCGACGGGCTGGCCACCGACGGGGTGAGCGACGGCAAGGCGCACGTGGACTTCCCGGCCTCCAGTTCCTGGGTCGTGGGCTGTGGCGGTACGCACCTGAGCGCCTCCGCCAAGGCGATCACAGGCGAGAGCGTGTGGAACAGCGACGGCGGCGGTACGGGCGGAGGCATCAGCGACCTCTTCCCCGTCCCGGCCTACCAGGCGAACATCGCCCTGCCGCCCTCGGTGAACGGCGCCCGCAAGGGTCGGGGCGTCCCGGACGTGGCCGGCGACGCTGATCCGAACAGCGGCTACCGCGTGGTGGTGGACGGCCAGTCGGAGGTGATCGGCGGCACGAGCGCTGTGGCCCCGCTGTGGGCTGGCCTGTTCGCCCTGATCAACGAGGCCGCCGGCAAGCCCTCGGGCCAGCCCCACGCGGTGCTTTACGCGCACCCCGAGGCGTTTCGCGATACGACCACGGGTGACAACGTGTCGGGAGCGGTGGGCTACACGGCCGGTCAGGGTTGGGACGCCTGTACGGGTCTCGGGACACCGAAAGGCGCAGCGGTGGCGGCGCTGTTCACGCCGAATAGGAGTAGCTAGTGCAGGATGATCCCAGCTTACTCCTCAGCAATGGCCGCTGCGAAATCCTAAGCCTTTTCGTCGGCCCGAGGCGTCCCTGCAGGCGACAGCTCGAGCGACGCAGCAGATGCTTGGCGTGAGGCCTCAGAGACCGAGTTCGCTCAGGCCCGGGTGGTCGTCCGGGCGGCGTCCGGGCGGCCAGTGGAAGAGGCGGTCGGCCTCGGCGATCGGCAGGTCGTTGATGCTGGCGATGCGTCGGGCCATCAGGCCCTGAGCGTCGAACTCCCATAGCTCGTTGCCGTAGGAGCGGAACCAGGCGCCGTCGCGGTCATGCCACTCATAGGCGAACCGCACCGCCATGCGGTTTTCCCGGAACCCCCAGACCTCCTTGATCAGCCGATAGTCGAGCTCGTCCGCCCACTTGCGGGTCAAGAAGGCCTGGATCGCCGCGCGACCCTGTAGGAACTCGGTCCGGTTCCGCCAGGCGCTGTCTGGGGTGTAGGCCAACGCCACCTTGGCCGGGTCGCGCGTGTTCCACGCGTCCTCAGCGGCGCGCGCCTTCTGGGCGGCGGTCTCGGGCGTAAAGGGCGGCAAGGGTGGCCGAGGCGCGTCGGTCACGACGCAGCCTCCGCCTTGCGCCTTCGCCGGAAGGCGTGGAGCAGGGGTTCGGTGTAGCCGTTGGGCTGGCCCGCACCCTCGAACACCAGGGCGCGGGCCGCCTGGTAGGCCAGGCTTTCCCCCTCCCGTCCGGCCATGGGCTCATAGAGTGGGTCGCCTGCGTTCTGGGCGTCCACCTTGGCGGCCATGCGCTCCAGGGCGCCGTCGATCTGCTCTGCGCTCGCCACCCCGTGCATCATCCAGTTGGCCATGTGCTGGGACGAGATGCGCAGCGTCGCGCGGTCCTCCATCAGGCCCACATCATGGATGTCGGGCACCTTGGAGCAG
>CAXTRP010000044.1:0-1969 GCA_964246615.1 uncultured Caulobacteraceae bacterium
GGCGACTTCGCCCGGGACGGCGCGCCTGCCGGGGCCGCCAGCCGAACGCTGCTGGCCGACCTGGACCAGTTGCGCGCGGGCTCCGCGGTTCAGCCTGCTGCGGATGCGCCGACTACGGCGTCCCGAACAGCTCCATCTGATCGCCGGGCGCCGCCGGCGTCCTGAACAGGTCCACGCGCAAGGGAATACGATCGGTGACCAGTTGCAGCCTGGCGCAGGCGCGGCGATAGCGCTGGCGGATCAGCTCCGCCACTGGACCTGAGCCCTTCATGCGTTGCGCCCAGTCGGCATCGTAGTCCTTGCCCCCGCGCATCTGGCGAACCAGCGACATGACCCGGCTCGCCCGATCGGGATACTCCGCCGCCAGCCATTCGCGGAACAGGTCCTTGATCTCCAGCGGCAGGCGCAGCACCACGTAGCTCGCGCTGGTGGCGCCGGCGTCTTTTGCGCGCTCGAGCACCGCCTCCAGTTCGTGATCGTTCAGCCCTGGGATCACGGGCGCGAACAGAACCCCCACCACGGCGCCGGCGTCAGCCAGGGCGCGCACCGCCTGCAACCGCCGCTCAGGCGTCGCCGCGCGCGGCTCCATGGAGCGGGCGAGCCGGCGGTCCAGGGTGGTGATCGAGACGAAGGCCCGCGCCAACCCGGCCCGGCCCATGCGCGAGAGGATGTCGGCGTCCCGGGTGATCAGGGCGGACTTGGTGATGATGCTGAGCGGATGGTGGAAACGCTCCAGCACCTCCAGCACGCCACGGGTAATGCGCAGCCCCCGCTCGGCCGGCTGGTAGGGATCGGTGTCGCCGCCGATGTGCACCGGCTTGCAGACATAAGCCTTGGCGGAGAGCTCCCGTTCCAGCAGCCGGGCCGCTTCCGGCTTGAAGAAGAGCTTCGTCTCGAAATCCACGCCCGGCGACAGGCCAAGATAGGCGTGGGCAGGGCGGGCGTAGCAGTAGATGCAGCCGTGCTCGCAGCCCCGGTACGGATTGATCGACTGGTCGAAGCTGATGTCGGGGCTGGCGTTGCGCGTCAGGATCGTGCGCGAAACATCGGCCGTCAGGATGGTGGCGAGCTGTGCGCGCGCAGGCTCGTCCTCGCCCCAGCCATCGTCGAAGACGTCGGTGCTCAGGGCTTCAAAGCGGCCGGACGCGTTGGACTTCGCTCCCCGGCCTCGCACGGTCAGTGAAAGCGGCGCCATGGCGCAAGCTTACTCCAACCTTAGAACAAAGCAAGAACGTCTGAGCGGGTTGTTAGAACGCCGCGGTCACCAGCGCCTTGCCGCCGGGGTTCGCCGACCCGAGCGTTGCGGTGTCCAGGCCGAAAATCTGACGATAGGTCCAGTAGTAGGCCATCACCCGCTGAACGTAGTCGCGCGTCTGGCCGCTGGGCATGCTCTCCACCAGCATGAGGGAGTCGGCATCGCCTCCCATGCGCGCCGCGAGTTTCTGCACCACGCCCGGGCCGCTGTTGTAGGAGGCCACCGCACGCAGTACGTCGCCCTGCACCGCGCCCAGCAGCTTGGCCACATAGGCCTGGCCGAGCTTCAGGTTCAGGGCCGGGTCGCGCAGCGCCTGAGGATTGCGGCGCAGCCTCTCGTCACCGGCCAGCCGGGCGGCGGTCTCGGCCGTCAGCTGCATCAGGCCGTAGGCCGAGCCGCTGGAGGCGTCGGGATTGAAGCGGCTCTCCTGGCGCACCAGGGCGTACACCAGCGCCTTGTCGATGGTGAAACCGCCCAGCGGCTGCAGCACCGGCGTAGGGAAGGAGCCGAGGTCGAAACGCGCCCAGCCGGCCTTGGCCGGGTCGGGACCGCCGAGCGGAGCGTTCAGCGCCAAGGCGAGCGCCGTGAGCTTGGGTCGGTCGGCCTCAGCCGCGGTGGCCATGGCGGTGCGCAGCTCCTCGCCCGCTTCCAGCGGCAGGCCGAGCTGGATCAGGGCGGAGGCGCGATGCGCGCGCGCATCGCTGTGGACGAAGG
>CAXTRP010000044.1:1979-12869 GCA_964246615.1 uncultured Caulobacteraceae bacterium
CACCGTCCAGCGCGGTGGCGGCGAGCAGGTCGGCTATGGCGTCCGCCTGCGGCGCCTTGGCCGACAGTTTGTCCAGGTCGCGCGCCGCGATCAGGCCGTAGAAGGTGTCCGGCGATCGGGCCGCAACCCTCAGCAGCGCGCGCGCCCGCTCGTTTTCGCCCCCGGCGGAGGCGGCGCGCGCGCCCCAGTAGGCGGCGCCGGAGCGCGTCCAGGGGCTCTGGCGCACGTCGCCGGACAGCGGCTCGAGCATCTTCAGCGCATCGGGGTAGCGCTTCATCTGCATGGCCGAAAGGCCGGCGACCCAACGCTCCCCGGAGTTTGAACCGAGCGCATAGGCCCGGCCCATGTCCCCGGCGTAGAAGGCCTCCCGCGCTGCCTGCTGACCGCGGTTCTCGGCCGCCGAGCGCACCTGCAGGCTCCGCGAAACCCGCTCGCCGAGGCTTACGGCGCTAGGCGCAAGCGCGGCGCTGGCCAGGGGCTGGCGCGGGAGCGCGGCCGAGACGGGCTTGCGCTTCAGGGCCAGGTCGTAGACGCGCTGCGCCTCCGGGAGGTCGGCCCCCTGCTCCAGCCAGCCGCTGAGCTCGGCGTAGCTTGCGCGATAGTCGGGATTGAGCAGCCGGGCGGCCTGCAGCCGGCCCTTCAGGCAAGGATCGGCCACCTGGCCGGCCAGCGCGCTGGCGGCGCCGAAGTCGCCCCGGTGCATCGCGGCGAAGGCCTGGGCGTAGTGCTGGACATCGGATGTGCTGAGCACGCGCAGGGCTAAAGGAGCTGCAGGCAGGGCCACAGACGCGCCGGGCGCTTGCGGGACAGCGTTGGCGAGCGCGGCGGGGGCGGCGGTCAGGAGCGCCGCAGTCGCCGCCACGAGGGCGATCCAGGGTGACGGCGAGGCCCTGAGGCGACCGGCTCCGCGTCTCGCTTCCGCCATGCAGCTGCCTTTCGCTCGGCCGCCTCCCGCCAGAACAGCACGCGGGGGAGGGTCGGTCCGGGGAGCCAAATTGGGCTTTGCGGACGGTGGCCGAGCTAGCCGGGGGGATCAAGCCTTGACAGGAGCGTCAAGATATCCTGCCAGGCATGCGCCTTTGCGGCGGGTTGTCGCAGAAGAAAGGCCGGGTGCAGGATCGGCAGCGCCGGAACAGGCTTCGCTTCCGCTGAGGCGGGGCCCTCCGGCGTCCAGTCGAACCAGCGTCCGCGAAGGTTGAGCACGCCCTCCTTGCGGCGCAGCATGTGCTTGGCCGCCGCGCCGCCCGCCAGCAGCAGCAGTCGCGGTCCCACCAAGGCGATGGCGCGCTCCAGAAAGGGCAGGCACAGCGCCTGCTCGGCCTGGGAGAGCGTGCGGTCGGCGGGCGGACGCCAGAAGACGGTGTTGGTGATGAACACCCGCCCGGTCAGCCCGCCAGCGGCCAGCATCTTGTCCAGCAACTGGCCGGAGCGTCCCGCGAAGGGCTCGCCGCGCTGGTCCTCGTCTGCGCCGGGGCCTTCTCCGATGAGCATGACCGGCGCGTGGGCCGGGCCGCGGGCGAACACGGTGCGTGCAGCCTTGGCCTTCAGGCCGCCCCACGGGAAGGCGGCGATGGCGGCCTCCAGGGCCGGGAGGTCGGCCGCAGCCGCCGCCGCCGCGTGAGCCAGGCTCAGCGCCTCGGCGTCGTGCGCCGCCACCGCAGGCCGGGGCGGCGGCCGCATCCCCTCGGCGGCGACGGACGGCGGCTTGGGCGCGAAGCGGCGGGCGCCCTCCGCCAGCCGGTCCACCGCGGTGTCTTCATAGGCGAACTCCACCCCCGCCTCGGCCCAGAAGGCGAGCAGACCGCTCAGTTCATGCGGCGCTCGAGAAGGTTCGGCGGAGCTCATCTGCGGCTATCTCGGCGCCCCGCCCTTGACCCGCGACGCGGCGGGTTCAACTAGGTGACGTAAGCGTCACGAGCGAAAGAGCATAGGGATGTCCGCCGAACAGGTCGAGGACGAGATGGGCCATGTCGAGGCGGACGCCGTCGAGCGCGAAGCCATGGAGTACGACGTGGTCATCGTGGGCGCAGGTCCCGCGGGCCTCTCCGCCGCCATCCGACTGAAACAGAAGGCGGCCGACGCCGGTGAGGAGATCACCGTAGCGGTGGTCGAAAAGGGCTCCGAGGTCGGCGCACATATCCTATCGGGCGCGGTCATCGATCCCGCCGGCCTGCGCGTGCTGTTCCCCGACTGGCAGGAGAAGGGCTGTCCGCTGGAGACGCCCGTGACCCAGGACAAGTTCATCCTGCTCGGACCCGAAAAGTCGTTCGACATTTCGTGGCTGCCGATGCCGTCGTTCATGAAGAACCACGGCTGCTACATCGCCTCGCTCGGCAACGTCTGCCGCTGGCTCGCGGAGCAGGCCGAAGGGCTGGGCGTGGAAATCTACCCCGGCATGGCGGCTTCCGAACTGGTCTATGAGGACGGAGCGCTGAAGGGCGTGGTGGCGGGCATGTTCGGCATCGCCAAGGACGGCGGCCGCAAGCCGGACTACCAGCCGGGCATCGAGCTGCGCGGCCGCTACATCTTTCTGGCCGAGGGCGTGCGTGGATCGCTGTCCAAGATGGTGCAGGCCAAGTACGGCCTCTGCAAGGACACCGACGTCCAGAAGTATGGCCTGGGCGTCAAGGAGCTGTGGCAGGTCCCCGACGCCGTGTTCAAGCCGGGATACGTGCAGCATACGCTCGGCTGGCCGCTCGACGACAAGACCGGCGGCGGCTCGTGGATGTACCATTTCGGCGAGAACTACGTCTCCGTCGGTTTCGTGGTGCACCTGAACTACCAGAACCCGTTCCTCTCGCCCTTCGACGAGTTCCAGCGCTTCAAGCAGCATCCGGAGGTCAAGAGGTTCCTGGAAGGCGGCAAGCGCATCGCCTACGGGGCCCGGGCGATCGTGGAGGGCGGGCTGCAGTCGGTGCCGGAGCTGGCCTTTCCGGGGGGCGTGCTGCTCGGCGACAGCGCGGGTTTCGTCAACGTGCCGCGCATCAAGGGCAGCCACAATGCGGTGCGCTCCGGCATCCTGGCGGCGGACGCGGCCTTCGACGCGCTGCGGAAGGGCCGCGGCGGCGACACCCTCACCGAATACCAGACCGCCTATGACCACTCGGAAATCAGACGGGAGCTGAAGCTGGTGCGCAACGCCAAGCCGCTGCTCACCCGGCTCGGCACCGTGAAAGGCACGGTCGCCGCGGGACTGGACATGACCGTCACCACCATGACCGGCGGTTTCTCGTTCCTTGGCACCCTGAAGCACAAGAAGACCGACGCGGCCTCCACCGGCCTCGCCAAAGACTTCGAGGAGATCAAGTATCCCAAGCCCGACGGGGTGATCAGCTTCGACAAGCTGTCATCGGTGTTCATCTCCAACACCAACCACGAAGAGGACCAGCCGAGCCACTTGAAGCTGAAGGACCCCACCGTGCCGATCCGGGTGAACCTGCCCAAGTACGGCGAACCCGCCCGGCTCTACTGTCCGGCGGGGGTCTATGAAGTGGTGCAGGACGAGGGGGCGCACGATCCCAGGTTCGTGATCAACGCCCAGAACTGCGTGCACTGCAAGACTTGCGACATCAAGGACCCATCGCAGAACATCGTCTGGACCACGCCTGAGGGCGGCGGCGGTCCTAACTACCCCAACATGTAAGCGGAGGCGCAGCCGTCCGCGTGCGTCGCGGACGGCTATGCTTGCGAGCTTGAAGAAAGCATGACTTCTGCCCTCATGCCCAAGTCCCTGTCCATCGCGGCCCGCGTCCTGGCCGTTCTGCTCCTGCCCGCATCGCTTGCGGCCTGCGCCAGCGGCCCGCCGCCCCAGCTGCGAGGCCTGCAGACCGGGACGGCGGACGCGCCCGAAGACGATGCGTCGGTCTATGGCCTCTATCTGGCGGGCGAGGCGGCGCTGGACGACGGCGTGCCGGGGGTGGCTGCGCAGTACCTGGGCGAAGCGGCTCGCCGTACGCCGGAGACAGCCGAACTCAAGGAGCGCGCCTTCGCCGCGGCCCTGCTCGCGGGCGAGGTGCGCCAGGCCGCAGCGCTCGCGCCTCCGCCCGGTCAGTCGGACGCGGCGGCCTATGCGCTCGGCCAGCTGACCCTGGCGGTGGTGGAACTGTCCGACGGGCAGGGCAAGGCCGCCTACCAGCGGCTCTCCACGTCCACCATGGGCGAGCATTGGGCGGCGGCCGCCCTGCTCCGGCCGTGGGCCGCCGCCGCGGCGGGCGATCTGGCCGCGGCGACCGCCGCACCGGAAGCGGGCCAGGACCGCGCGGTAGAGGCTTTCGGGCAGCTGAACCACGCAACCCTGCTGGAGCGCGCGGGCAAGTTCGACGCGGCTGAGGCGGCCTTCGCCGGCCAGTCCGGCCGCAGCGGCGTGTTCACCCTGGCTTACGGCGCCTTCCTGGAGCGGCGGGGCCGCGATACCGAGGCTTTGGCGCTGTACGACAAGGCTCTGGCCAAGGACCCCACCGACCCTGCGTTCTCAGCCGCGCGCACCCGGGCGGCGGCGCATGCGCCGGGGCCGCCCGCACCCTCCTTGCGCACGGGTGCGGCCGAGGCGTTGGTCGGGCCGGCGGCGTTGCTGCTGGCGCAGAAGCAGCCGGACGCGGGGCTGGCCTACCTGCGTCTCGCCCTGACCCTGGACCCTGAGCTGTCGGAAAGCTGGGTGCTGGTGGGCGACGCCTTGGAGAGCCAGCACGACGCCGCCGGCGCACGCGCCGCTTACGCCCGGGTCAAGCCTGCTTCCCCCGAGTACACGACAGCCCAAGGCCGTCTCGCCCTGGACCTGCAGGAGGAGGGGCGCAAGGACGAGGCGCTGAGGGTCGCCAACACTCTCGCCAAGGTCCGCAGCGACGACCCCCACACCCTGCTGGTGCTCGCCGACCTCTACCGCGACGATGCGCGCTACCCGGAGGCGGTGCAGACCCTGAACCAGTTGATGGGACAGGTGGGACCCGCCACCACCGCGGAGTGGCGGCTTTTCTACCTGCGCGGCGCAGCGTTGGAGCGGGAGGGACAGTGGCCGCAAGCCCAGGCGGACCTGCAGCATGCGCTGATCCTGAAGCCCGACGATCCGGAAATGCTGAACTACCTCGGCTTCGCCTTGGCCGACCGGGGCGAGCGGCTGGATGAGGCGCTGCATCTGCTGGAGCGAGCCAACGCCCTGGCCCCCGACTCAGGCGCCTTCATCGACTCGCTCGGCTGGGCCCATTACCGGCTGGGCCGTTACAGCCAGGCGGTGGGCGAACTGGAGCACGCCGCAAGCCTTGATCCCGCCGATCCCGACATCAACAGCCATCTTGGCGACGCCTACTGGCGCTCCGGCCGGCAGCTCGAGGCCAAGTACCAGTGGCGGCGCGTTCTGACCCTGGATCCCGACGCGACCACCCGCGTCGCAATGCAGGCTCGTCTGGCGAGCGGCCTGCCCGGGGCGGCTCCAGCGTCGAAGAGCGCGACGCCTTGATCCGTAGCGTGCTCGCGCCCGCCAAGATCAACCTCTTTCTCCACGTCGCCCCCCTCGCTCCGGACGGCTATCACCCGCTCGCCAGCCTGATGAGCTTCGCCGACGTCGGCGATACGCTGACCCTGGAGCCGGCGGAGCGGACCAGCTTCACTGTCATCGGGACCTTCGCTGAAGCCTTGGCGGGAGAGGATCCCGCAGGCAATCTCGCGTGGCGGGCGGTCTTGCGGCTGCTCCAGGTCGTGGGCGTCAGCCCCGATCCGTTCCGCCTGACCCTGGACAAGGCGCTGCCGGTGGCGGCAGGCCTGGGCGGCGGTTCCAGCGACGCCGGCGCGGCCCTGAGGCTGGTTCGCGACGCCTTCGCACCCGATGTCGAAGATGCGACCTTGGAGTCCATCGCAGCCGAACTCGGTGCAGACGGGCCAGCCTGCTTCCACGCCCGGCCCGTGCTCGCACAGGGCCGGGGCGAGGCGTTGTCTCCGCCGCCGGCCATGCCGCCGCTGCCGACAGTGCTGGTGAACCCCGGCGTGGCCTGTCCCACGGGAAGGGTCTACCGCACCTATGACGAACAGGCCGAGCAGGGCTCAGCCTATCTCCCGGCCCTGCCTGCCGGCTTCGCCGACGTAGAGGCGGTGGTGCGGATGCTCGCCAGCTGTCGCAACGACCTGGAGCGCCCAGCGCTGACGGTCGCGCCGCAGATCGTGGAGGTGCTGTCGCGGCTGCGCGCCGACCCGCTGAGCCGGCTTGCGCGCCTGTCGGGTTCCGGCGCGACCTGCTTCGCCCTGTGCGACGACGCGGCCGGCGCGATGGCCCTGGCGCATCGTCTGACGGAGGCGAAACCGCAGTGGTGGGTGCAGGCCTGCACGTTGGCCGCTGGCGTTCACGAAGGCGTGAGCGGCGAAACCTAACCGCTGCGCTTGCGTAGGCGAGGGGCGCGATCTCTCTTGCGCGCTGTACACGAGGAAAGACAGATGGCTTTCGAACGCCTGTTGACCGTCGCTGCGATGGCCGCCTCGGTAGCGGGATCCGCCATGGCCCAGACCGGCGGCTCCACGACGCAATCCGCCTCGCCCATGGGTGCAGGCGCCATGCCGTCGCCGTCTGTCGGCGCTCAGCCCTATGCGCCTCCCCCGACCACCGGCGGCGCACCCGTCACGTCCTCGCCTGGCGCGGGCGACGCCTCCTTCGCTGGCTTCACGCCCATCCGGGCGGCGCCGGGCGCCAACATCATCGCGACGCTGAAGGCCTCGGGCGAGTTCACCACGCTGCTCAAGGCGCTCGACGCGACAAACCTGACCGGCTTGATCTCCACCCATCCCAACCTGACGCTGTTCGCGCCGACGGACGTGGCGTTCGCCGCCCTGCCGCCGGGCCAACTCGACACGCTGATGAAGTCGCCGACGCAACTCCAAGCGATCCTGACATACCACCTGGTGGCGACGACCATCAAAGAGGGAGACGTGAAGGGCCATGCCGCCGGGCAGGTCATGACCGCGGACAAGAAGAACATCACTCTCGATGGCTCGGGCCCCATGGTGAAGGTGAACGACGCCACAGCGCTGCAGTCGGCCGTCGCCGCCTCCAACGGTGAAATCTTCCCGATCGACAAGGTGCTCACGCCCCCCGCGGCCTGAGCGTCCGTCGGCGATGCGGGCGACGTCGCCCGCCTTGCCCCTCCAGCCGGCGGCCCATATGGTCCGCCGGCTTTTCTTCGGGCCCCGGCCACATCCTTCCCATGAGCGACGCCCTCACCTTCCAAGACCTGATCCTGCGGCTTCACCGCTACTGGGGCGAGCAGGGCTGCGTGATCCTGCAGCCTTACGACGTGGAAGTCGGCGCCGGCACGCTGAACCCCAACACCGTGCTTCGCGCGCTCGGGCCGAAGCCATGGCGCGCCGCCTATGTCCAACCCTCGCGGCGTCCGGCCGACGGGCGCTATGGCGACAACCCCAACCGTCTGCACCAGCACCATCAGTACCAGGTGATCCTGAAGCCCAATCCGGCCGACCTGCAGGACCTCTATCTGGGCTCGCTCCGCGCCATCGGCCTCGATCCCACCGTACACGACATCCGCTTCGTGGAGGACGACTGGGAGAACCCCACCGTGGGCGCCTGGGGCCTCGGCTGGGAGGTCTGGTGCGACGGCATGGAGGTGACTCAGTACACCTATTTCCAGCAGGTGGGCGGGCTGGACGTGGAGCTGGTGGCGGGTGAGCTGACCTACGGCCTGGAACGGCTGTCGCTGTATCTGCAGGGCCGGGAGAGCGTCTACGACCTGCAGTTCAACGACCGCTTCACCTATGGCGACGTGTTTCTTGAGAACGAGCGGGAGTTCAGCGCTTACGAGCTGGACGTGGCCGACGTGGAGATCTGCAAGCGCCAATTCGAGGACATGGAGCGCCAGGCCCCGATCGTCCTGGCCCGCCGAGGCCGCCAGGGCCAGTCTCTGGTGCTGCCGGCCTATGACATGGTGCTGAAGGCCAGCCACCTGTTCAACATCATGGACGCCCGCGGCGCCATCGCCGTCGCCGAACGCGCCAGCTACATCGCCCGTATCCGTGACCTGACCAAGGCCTGCGCCGAGGCCTGGGTGGCGGGCGACGCCTGATGGCGGACCTCCTGCTCGAACTGTTCTCCGAGGAGATCCCTGCGCGGATGCAGGCCCAGGCTGCGCGGGACCTGGAGCGGATGGCGCGCGAGCGCCTAACCGCAGCCGACCTGATCTTCAGCACCATCCGCAGCTTCGCCGGCCCGCGCCGGCTCACCCTGGCGGTGGACGGCCTGCCGGACGCCCAGGCCGACCGCGCCGAGGAGCGCCGCGGACCTCGCGCCAACGCGCCCGACAAGGCGATCGACGGCTTCCTGCGCTCCACCGGCCTGACGCGGGACCAGCTCACCGAGCGCGACGGCCAGTTCTACGCCACCCTGCACCACCGCGGCCGCGCCACCGCCGAGATCGTCGCGGAGATGGTGGAGGCCATGGTGCGCGGCTTTCCCTGGCCCAAATCCATGCGCTGGGGCGCGGGGAACCTGCGCTGGGTGCGCCCGCTGAAGCGCATCCTCTGCATCCTGGACGGCGAGGTGGTCCCGGTGGAGATCGAGACCGGCGCGGGCGTGATCGCGGCCTCAAACCTCACCGAGGGCCACCGCTTCATGGGCCATGACCCTGGGCCCTTCGCGGTCACGGGCTTGGACGACTATGCGATGCGGCTCGCCGACCGCTACGTGGTGCTGGACCCCGCCGAGCGCCGCGCCCGGATCGCGGCGGGGGCGGAGGCGGTGTGCGCCGCGCGCGGCCTGGAGTGGGTGCGCGACGAGGGCCTGCTGGACGAGGTGGTGGGGCTGGCGGAATGGCCGGTCCCGATCCTGGGCGAGATGGACGCCGGTTTCCTGGACCTGCCGGCCGAGGTGATCGCCACCTCTATGCGGGTGCACCAGCGCTACTTCGCCGTGCGTGATCCCGCCACGGGCAGGTTGGCCCCGCACTTCGTGGTGGTGGCCAATATCGAGCCCAAGGACGGCGGCGCGGTGATCGCCCACGGCAACGCCCGGGTGCTGACCGCGCGGCTGGCGGATGCGCGCTTCTTCTGGGACCAGGATCGAAGTCTTTCAGCTGACGGGGGCGACAACTTCGGCCGCTGGTCGGAGAAGCTGCGAGGCGTCACCTTCCACGCCAAGCTCGGCACGATGGCCGAGCGGGTGGAGCGCATCGCCGCCCTGGCGGCCGAGATCGCGCCGCTGGTCGGCGCCGACCCGAAGCTGGCGGAGACCGCCGCGCGCCTCTGCAAGGCGGACTTGGCAGCCGGTATGGTCGGCGAGTTCCCCGAGCTGCAGGGGATCATGGGCGGGTATTACGTCCGCGCCCTGGGGGAGGAGAGGGCGGTTGCGGCTGGAGCCCCCTCAGTCGGCGTCGCCGACAGCTCCCCCAGGGGGGGAGCATCCGACGCCGCGCCCGCCGCCGCCGATCCTCCCCCGATGGGGGAGGGGGACCAGGCGAAGCCTGGTGGAGGGGGCCTTTCCGCGCTCACCCCCGCCGAGATCGAGATCGTCGCCGATGCGGTGCGCGACCACTACAAGCCGCTGGGCCCCTCCGACAGCACGCCCACCGCGCCTGTGACGGTGGCGGTGGCGCTCGCCGACAAGCTCGACACCCTGGACGGCTTTTTCGCCATCGACGAGCGCCCGACGGGAAGCAAGGACCCGTATGCGCTGCGGCGGGCGGCGCTGGGGGTGATCAGGCTGGTGCTTAAAAGCAGTAGAAGCATACCGCTGCGGGTAATGACGGCCGAAGCCCTCCGTATAAAGGAGCATCCTCTAGAAAACGGCTTAGGCCTTGAGCATTACTTTGTGGATAGGTCCGGCTTAATCATCTTTTTCGCCGATCGCCTGAAGGTGCTCCTCCGCGAGGAGGGCAAGCGGCACGACCTCGTGGATGCGGTGTTCGCGCTCGGCGACGACGACCTCGTGCGGATCGTGCGGCGGGTGGAGGCGCTCTCCGCCTTCCTGGAGACCGAGGACGGGGCGAGCCTGCTGGCGGGCTACAAGCGCGCCGCCAACATCCTGCGCGCCGAGGCGAAGAAGACGCCGGACGACGACTACGCGCTGGACTGGGATCCTGGCGTGCTTCAGCAGCCGGAGGAGCAGGCGCTATCGGCGGCGCTGCGCATCGCCCAGGGCGAGGTGGAGCGGGCGTTGGCGGTCGAGGACTTTGGAGCGGCCATGCGCCATCTTTCGCAATTGCGAAGGCCGGTGGACAACTTCTTCGATCATGTGCTGGTCAATGCGCCCGAACCCGCCTTGCGGTTGAACCGGCTTCGGCTGCTCAGCGGAGTGCGCGATACGGCCAACCGGATCGCCGACTTCTCGCTGGTGGGCGGATAGGCTGTGTGAGTTCATCTCCCCTGCGCTTGCGCGGGGGAGTACGCGCGAAGCGGGGGAGGGGGCCGGGCGGCGTAGCCGGGCGGAAGCCGCATCGAAGCGTTTTCCGCGCTTCGCGCGGCCGCTCCGTCCGCTTCGCGGCCACCTCCCCATCTGCGATGGGGAGGATGAGCGATCACGCATTGCAGTGTAGATAGCTTATTGAGACTCTGGAGGACGTGATGGCCGACGGTTTCAACGAGGTCCCCAAGGCGGCTTCGACCACGCGCTGGGTCTATTCCTTCGGCGGCGGCTCGGCCGACGGCGACGCGAAGATGAAGAACCTGCTCGGCGGCAAGGGCGCCAACCTGGCGGAGATGAGCGCGCTGGGCCTGCCCGTACCCCCCGGCCTCACCATCACCACCGAGGCCTGCGTCCACTACTACGCCGAGGGCAAGTCCTACCCGGCGGGGCTGGAGGATCAGGTGACCTCGGCGCTGGCCAAGGTGGAGGCGCAGGCCGGCAAGCGGTTCGGCGATCCCGCCAACCCGCTCCTAGTCTCGGTACGCTCGGGCGCGCGGGCG
>CAXTRP010000045.1:0-12842 GCA_964246615.1 uncultured Caulobacteraceae bacterium
ACTGGCCCTCGGTGACGCCGGCAGCGTACTGGGCGCGCACGGTGCAGCGCTCCACCTCCCGGCCGTGGATGGACCGAAGCGACTGCAGCACCTTGATCTTCTCGTTGCGCACCGAGTCGGGCTCAAGGCTCGCCGGCGGCTCCATGGCCACAAGGCAGAGCAGCTGAAGCAGGTGGTTCTGCACCATGTCGCGCAGCGCCCCATAGTCGTCGTAGTAGCCGACGCGCCCCTCCACCCCCACCGTCTCGGCCACAGTGATCTGCACGTGGTCGATGGCCGACTTATTCCACAGCGGCTCGAACAGGGTGTTGGCGAAACGGAGCGCCAGCAGGTTCTGCACCGCCTCCTTGCCGAGGTAGTGGTCCACCCGGAAGATACGGTCCTCGCTGAAGGCCGAGGCCAAGGCGTCGTTCACCGCCTGGCAGCTCTTCAGGTCCCGCCCGATCGGCTTCTCCACCACCACCCGGCTGTTCTCGTGCGCGAGGCCCGAGGCCTTCAACCCTTCGCAGATCGGCCCGAACAGGCCTGGCGAGGTAGAGAGATAGAAGATGGTCTCACGCGCGTCATGAAGGGCGGCGGTGAGAGCCTCGAAGCTCTCAGGCGTAGAGGCGTCGAGGGCGACGTAACTGAAGCGCGCGGCGAAGCGGGCCCAGACATCGGAGGACACGCCGCCATCAGCCCGCACCTCCACCGCATCGCGCACCATCTGCTCGAACGCTTCGGCCGACAGCAGCGAGCGGGCCGACCCAATCAGCCTCATGCCAGCCGGCAGCAGGTCCGATGCGTCGAGGAAGTAGAGCGAGGGGTAGAGCATCCGCAGGGCCAGATCGCCCGTCGCCCCGAACAGCACCAGGGCGTCGGGCGCGGCCGGTTTGGACCGTCCGGAACGGTGTGAGGCGGCGTGCGGCATGGTCTTTCGGGCAGGACGCCACCTTGGCGACGCTCGCTGGCGCTATCATGCTTCGCCACGCACCGCTATTCAGCCGTCCCGCGAAAGGAGCCCCCGTGACCCTGGTGCTGGTGGGAGATATCGGCGGCACCCACGCGCGACTGGGCCTGCTCACCTCACGCAGCAGAAGTTTTGTCGAGCCGCCGAAGACACTGCCGTGCAGCGCCTACGGCTCCCTGGAAGCCCTCGTGCAGGCCTATCTGGACGCCAGCGCGCCGGGAGCCGACGGGCCGACGCAGATCGCCGTGGCCGTCGCAGGGCCGGTGCTCGACGGCGTCGCGCACATGACCAACCTGGGCTGGCGGGTCTCGGCGGTCAGCCTGAGCCGGGCGAGCTTTGAAAAGGCCGTCGTGATCAACGACTTTGAGGCTCTGGCGCTTGCCGCGCCACGCCTCGCGCCCGCTGACAGCCGCGCGCTCGGCCCGACGTCGCTCGCGCCCCGTCGTGGCACGATGGCGGTGCTGGGACCTGGGACCGGCTTCGGCGCCGCCGCCCTGTGCGTCGATGCGGGAGGCTCGGCGGTGCTGGTCACCGAGGCTGGACACGTGGCGTTCGCGCCGTCCGACGAGGTGGAAATCGAGGTCTGGCGCATCCTCGCCAGCCGTTTCGGCCGGGTGTCGGTCGAGCGCATCCTGTCGGGTCCGGGACTGGCGAACCTGCATGCCGCCCTCCGCGAGATCGCCGGAGCGCCGGCGGAAGACGCCAGCGCCGCCGATATCGTCATGCAGGCCAGCTTGGGCGAAGCGTCATCGTTGGTGACCGTGCGCCGGTTCTGCAGCATCCTGGGCGCGGTGGCCGGCGACTTCGCGCTGGCCTACGGGGCGGTAGGCGGCGTGCTGCTGGCCGGCGGCGTCGCACCCCGGCTGCTGGACTGGCTGGCGGAGGATGGGTTCCGCGCCGCCTTCGAGGGCAAGGGCCGCCTGAGCGACTACCTGGCCGCCATCCCGACCCGCGTGGTGACCCACCCCTACCCGGCGTTGCTCGGCGCGGCGGAGGCGCTGGAACGCGGCCGGTAGGCCCTCAACGATCAGCCTGCCCTGGTCTCGTCGCTTCCAGCCGTCGCCTCAACCCCGCCCATCCCGCAACGCAGACGCCGAGCCCCAGCGCGAACAATCCCGGCCGCCACCCCGCCGGCGCGTGCTGCACCGCCAGCGCATAGCCGACGTACGCCGCCATGATCGCCGCCATCCGCCAGGCCAGCGCCCCGTGCGGCTTGCCGGTCTTGAACAGCCAAAGTTGGTAGAGGTGGTCGCGGTGGGCTTGGAGCAGGCTTTGGCCGCGCCGGGCGCGGAGCAGCAGGGTGAGCAGCACGTCGGTCAGGAAGGGCAGCAAGGCCGTCGGCACGAAGAAGAGATAGAGCCCCGCACCCGCGCGCTCGGCGACGATGGCCAGCCCCGCCAGCAGGAAGCCGCTGAACAGCGCTCCCGCATCGCCTTGGAACAGCCGCCCGCCCAGGTTCCATGGCAGATAGCCCGCATTGGCCGCAGCGCCTGCAAGGGCCGCGGCCGCCACCGTCGGCTGCCCGTCACCCAGCGCGCCGAGCCCCAGCGCCGCCAGCGCCACGACCATCGCACTCCCCGCCACCCCGTTGGCGCCGTCCATGAAGTTGACCGCGTTGGTGGCCACCACGATCCAGAGCGCAGTCCCGACCGCGCCCAGCCAAGGTCCGAGCGGCAGGGTGAAACGGTCAAAAAGCGGCACCGCCTGCACCCGCGCCACGGTCAGGGCGAACACCAGCGCCACCGCCATCTGCACCGCCAGCTTGGCCTTGGCGCCCAGGTCGACCACGTCGTCCAACGCACCCATCAGGCCCAGCCCGCCCGCCACCGCCACGGTCGCCGCCACAGCGCTGGCGCTGCCGCCGCGCGATGTGGCCGGGAGCAGCGCCACGCTCACCGCCGCCCCTACGCTCGCCGCCGATAGGATCGCCAAGCCGCCGGAAGTCGGGGTGGGCTTGCGGTGGGAGCCCCGCTCCCGCGGCGGGTCGACAGGACCGCACCACGCCACAAGCCCCGCCATCAACGCGCAGAGCAGGACGGCGGCGAGCATCCCCGCACCGTAGGCTGCGATCACGCGGCGGCTCCGGGCGCTGGCGGCCGGTTCAGCTCAGGCTGGCGCAGAACCGCTGGATGCGCGAGCAGGCATCCTCCAGAACCAGATCCGAGGTGGCGTAGGAGATGCGGAAGAAGGGCGACAGGCCGAACGCCTCGCCCTGCACCACCGCCACGCCCTCGGCGTCCAGCAGCGCATTGGTGAAGTCGAGGTCCGAGCTGATCACTTGGCCCGATGGGGTGCGGCGACCCAGCAGGCCCTCGCACGAGGGATACACGTAGAACGCGCCCTCAGGCTTGGGGCAGCGCAGGCCCGGCGCCTGGTTGAGCATGGAGACCACCAGGTCGCGCCGCCGCTCGAACGCCTTGGCCCGCTCCGCCAGGAAGCCCTGCGGCCCGTTCAGAGCCTCCACCGAGGCGTACTGGGAGATCGAGCACGGGTTGGACGTGGTCTGGCTCATCACCTTGCCCATCAGCTTGATCAGCGGTCCGGGCCCGGCGGCGTAGCCGATGCGCCAGCCGGTCATGGCGTAGGCCTTCGACACCCCATTCATGGTCAAGGTGCGCTCGTATAGCGCCGGCTCCACCTCGGCGATCGTGGAGAACTTGAAACCGTCGTACAGCAGGTGCTCGTACATGTCGTCGGTGAGCACCCACACCTGCGGGTGACGCAGCAGCACCTCCGCCAACGCCTTCAGCGCTGCACGCGGATAGGCGGCGCCGGAGGGGTTGGAGGGCGAGTTCAGGATCAGCCACTTGGTCCGCGGCGTGATCGCCCGTTCGAGCGCCTCCGGCATGAGCAGGAAGCCGTCTTGCGTCGTCGTGGGCACAAACACCGGCTCGCCGCCCGCAAGCAGCACCATGTCCGGGTAGGACACCCAGTAGGGCGCAGGGATCAGCACCTCGTCGCCCGGGGCGAGCGTGGCCACCATGGCGTTGTAGATCACGGGCTTGCCACCCGGCGAGACGTTCACCTGGGCCGGCGTGTAGGCCAGCCCGTTCTCGCGCGCGAACTTGGCGCAGACGGCTTCCTTCAGCTCGGGCAAGCCGTCCACGTCGGTGTACTTGGTCTTGCCCTCGCGGATCGCGCGGATGGCCACGTCCTTGATGTTGTCGGGCGTGTCGAAGTCCGGCTCGCCGGCGGCGAGGCCGATGATGTCGCGCCCGGCTCGCGCCAGCGCCCGCGCCTTGGCGCTGACCGCCATGGTGGAGGACGGCTTGACCCGGCTGAGCGCCGGCGACTGGAGCGGCATGAGGCGGTCCTTGGCGAGCGGTTCGCTACTGCGGCCCGCGCAGGCTCGGCGGGGCGGCGGAATCGGCAGGCGGCGGGGCGCCGGGGCTTGTGGAGATGGCGTCCTCGATGCTGGCGGGCGGCGAGGTCGGCGGCTGCACGGGCTCCGGCGCAGCGTCGGCGGCCGACGCCGGGGCGTGCAGGGCTGCGAGCCGACCGGCGGGCGTCTCCAGCGACTTGGCCGCCGTCTCGCAGCGGCCGGGCAGGTCCCAGCCCACCCAGGCCCACATGCGGGTGCGCGCCGGGGCGTCCTTCACCAGGTTCCAGATCGCCGCGCCCTGCGCATCCGCCGCCTCACGGCGCCTGAGCAGGCCGCCAGGCCGGCCGTGGTCCACGCCGGTGAGCGCACGGGTGTAGAGCGCCAGGTATTCCCGGCCCGCCTGGGCCCGCAGCCTGTCGTTGGCCGCATCCGACGCCGCCTCGCCCGGCCGCTCGATGCTGTCCAGCTCCGGCTTGACCTCGTGGTACAGCGCCATGTGCCCGGTGAGCGCCCCATGGCACCACGCCACAAAGTCGTAGTCCGTCTTAGGCGCCCCTCTTGGCGTGTCGGAGTCAGCCTCAGGCGCCGCAGCGGCGGCCGGCGCAGCATCGGCGGCGGCCGGCGGCTCCGCCTGGGCGAGGGCGAGGGCGAATAGCAAGGGGAGCATAGGTCGATCCAGTGGGCATGGCGCCAATGACGCCCGCCCTTGTATTGCGCTGAGCTTCGCAGGCAAGGGCTAGGTGGCTTCAGCCGTCGCGAAGTCAGGGCGGAGGGGCGGCCGTCTGGACAACCTCATCGTCGCCGGCGACGCGTATCGCGGGGGGTTGCAGGCCGCCAGATGGAGGCTGTGCCGACTTGGCCTTGAAGACTGGTCCGCCTGTATATCTGAAGATCAACAGACCCAGGCTATTGGCGACCATTACATGGTGAGCCCTTAGGAAGTCGGCTCCGAGCAGCATCCGGGGCTGTCCAGTCGCATGACTCACCGACCCCAAACGGGTGCCGATCTTCTCCACCTTGGTGCCTTTCCAGAGGTCAGACACAACCAGCTTGGCGTTCCGGATTGTCTCGTCTCCTAAGGTAAAGCTGTCGAACTTGGCGACACGTGCATCAAGCTTGGCCCCCGCCAAGCCGTGAATGTCCTCATGTGCACTAGCACGAATGACATCCGCCCCGGCCGTCCTCGCCGCGCTGATGGTCACGAGCGACTGAGGCAATCCGCTATCGAGTTCTGCAGGAACGACATGACCGTTCAAAAGAACGTTGAACAGGATGGCCGAATGCTCATCGCCATCAGGCTGTAAGCGCACCACCGAGCCGCTTTTCATGAAGTGAACCATATTGGATGGCGTGCAGCCCTCTAACTGCTCCGTTCGGAACGAGTTCTCCGATAAATTGATCTCAAGATCGCGCCTTGCCAAAATATCACGCCCGATCAATGCGGAAGCATCGTTGTCAAGGGCGCGAGCAGTCACCACAGTAAAATACTGATTCTGTAGAACAGTTTCGCCCAAAGTGAGGCTGGAATGACCCAGGACCGTACGCACATCGCCGCCAATGTCCTCGGTAGAGGAGGAAGACGAGCGGTCGAGCTTCACGCCCAGTCGTTGAGCCTCTCCCTCGGACATAATTGTCGCCCACGCGCCCGTATCAAGGATGAACAAGGCGGGCTTGCCGTTCACCGCCCCTGTCGAGAGCGGTCGCTCGGCATGCGGCTGTAAGGAAAGCTGAACCATGACCTTGATCTGGCAGGTCGCATGGGCTGAGCTTCCCACCGCAGCAGCTACCAGAGTAGCAAGGCCTAGTAACGCCTTGCTAATCGCCGCGTAGCTTACCCTTGAGGTGCTCATTGAGGTGTTGCGGGCGAAGGCGCAGCGGCGTTCTGCGGCGGCGAAATTATCGACTGTTTCGAGACATCAAATACAGGGCCGCCCATATAGCTGAAGAGTATGAGGCCGCGACTTCGAGCAATCATCACGCGGTGCGCCCGAAGGAAATCAGCCCCCAACAGCATCCTAGGTTGATTCAAAGAATGATATTCTGAACCAAGATGCGTTCCTATTTCTTCGACTTTATTGTACTTCCACATTTCGGAAACAACGAGGGTGGTGTTCTTGATAGTCTCGTCACCAATCGTAAAAGTATCAAAATGGGCTAAACGCGCGGTTATGCGACCCCCGCCGATCCCACCGATGTCGTCAGCAAGCTGAGCCTTCTCAACAATCACTCCGGCTGCCCTCGCTGCATCTAACGTCACCACCGACTGAGGAGAGCCGCTATCCAATAAAGCAGGAATTCGGTGGCCGTTAAGCTTTACATTTAAGAGAATCTGTGGCCGGACGGACCCGTCAGATTCCAGCGGTGTTTGAGAGTAGGGCTTGTTCCAGTAAACTAAACCAGGGACGGCGCAGTTGTCAGCTTGCACCAACCGGATCTTGTTTTCAGGTAGGTCAAGCTCCAAATCGTGCTGAGCCAAGAGGTCAAGACCAATCAGGCCAACAGCATTATTATCAAGCCGTCCCATGCCGAGGACGGTCATAGCTTCATTAGGCAAATCGGTGTTGCCGAGTTTCAAGTGGAAACGTACCTCGCCAGTGGCCACGCGTCCTCCAATGCCCTCAGAAGTCATGGAGTTGGACGACTGGAATTTCACTTTTAAGCGTTTGGCGTCGGGGTAAGGCATGGAGCTGATCCACGCTCCCGTGTCGACTATAAAGACAACAGGCTGTCCATTGACCTCCCCTTTCACCAGCGCCCTTGTCGGATTGGGTTCTAGTGGGAAGGTGCCGACCCGGATTTGGCAGGTTGGCTGAGCATTGGCATCGCTCACGATTAAGGCCGCGAGAAGCACCCCGCACAGACTACGCCACATCGCCCCACCTCTTCGCAACACAACCCCGCGCTGAGACAGACGACATCCGACCTCGACCGTCAAGCTTCGGCAATGTGGTTGACGGCGGCCTTCATCGAAACGACATTAAGGCTGCAACAAGGTTCTCGTCTGCGTTCGCTCGCCGGAGACGCTGGGATGATGAATGACATGGCGCGTTGGACGGCCCAGGGCGTGGCCGTTCGGGATCGCCCTCGCGACCTTCGGACCGGCATGGCGGGGGCGGCGGGGGCGCTGGTGATGGTCGTGGCGCTGGCGGTGGGCGTGGCCATCGCCGTGGTGTTCGCCGCGACCCTGGCGGTGATCATCGCTCTGGCGACGGCGCTGCTGGCCCTGTCGGTCATAGCCTGGCGGATGCGGCCACGCTCGGCGTCGCAGCGGGCGGTGTCGATGCGCCGGGGCGGCCATGCCTGGGTGGCCTACGGCTGGGACCGGACACACCGCTGAAAGCCTACTCTCCACCGCGCTCGCCAACGCAGGGCGGCCCAGCGGGTAGCCGCGGCCGCCGGCCCTGTCGGCCACGGCGGGATGTGCGCCGTTGCGCCTGACCTTGGACGGCGAGCCCATCGAGGCCCCCTCCCCCAACTTCGACGCGCGTAAGGTTCCGCCGGACATGCTGGTCCTGCACTACACCGGCATGCAAAGCGGCCCGGCGGCGCTGGAGCGGCTGCGCGATCCCCTGGCCAAGGTGTCCGCCCACTACATGATCGAGCAGGACGGGCGCATCTTCCGACTTGTGCCGGAGGAGCGGCGGGCCTGGCACGCCGGAGTGTCTTCCTGGCGCGGCGAGCGGGACGTCAACGGTCGCTCGATCGGGATCGAGATCGTCAACCCTGGCCATGAGCACGGCTACGAACCGTTCCCCGACGTACAGGTCGAGGCCCTGATCGCCCTGCTCGACGGGGCCCGCAGCCGGTGGGAGATCGCCGACGGCGACATCGTCGGCCACTCCGACGTGGCGCCGGCGCGCAAGCGCGATCCGGGCGAGCTGTTTCCTTGGAAGCGGCTGGCGCTCGCAGGTCACGGCCTGTGGACCGAGCCGGAGGCGGCGCCCGGACCGACCCTGTCCGAAGGCGAGGGCGGTACGGGGGTGTTCGTCTTCCAGGCGGGGCTCACCCGGCTCGGATATGACTGCGCGCCCTCCGGCGCGTTCGACGCGGCCACACGCACCATCGTGGAGGCCTTCCAGCGCCACTGGCGGCCTGAGCGGGTGGACGGCGTGGTGGATGGGGAGACCCGGGCGCGGCTGATGGGGCTGCTCAGGCTACAGGCCGGCTGAGGCCCAGCCTTCGCACACCCGTTGACCGCGGTGTCATTCCGGCCCATTCCGGAGACGGGCCAGACGGCCGGGCGGTCGCTCCTTGCGTTCGCGCGAGGGGAGGAAAGTCCGGGCTCCACAGCGACAAGGCGGCGGGTAACGCCCGCCGGGAGCGATCCCAGGGACAGCGCCACAGAAAGCAAACCGCCCGTCGCGCGTGAGTAGAGTGGCGGGCAAGGGTGAAAGGGTGCGGTAAGAGCGCACCGCGGACCTGGCGACAGGGACGGCACGGCAAGCCCCGCCTGGAGCAAGACCGAATAGGGACGATGCGCCTGCGTTCACGCGGAGGCAGGACTGTCGCAGGTCTGAATCGTCCGGGTTGGTCGCGAGAACCGCGTCGCAAGGCGCGGTCCAGAGGAATGGCCGCCGCGGGCTCACGCATCCGCGCGAGCGCGGCACAAAACCCGGCTTACAGGCCGTCTGGCCCACCTGCACTGCACCGCAACAGCGCCGCGACGCCGCATCTTGCACGCATTTTGTTCCATGTATGTTCTGTTCATAACTTGTTTAGACCTTTGGAACACTTCGGCATAAGCTTTGACGTGCGCCAAAATGGCGGGTTGGTGTCATTGCAGCCCAGATAAACCCGTGTTAACCCAGATTGGCCCAGTGCTTCGGCATGGAGGCGGGCTTGCGGCGTGACGCCGGGGGATCGGGTGGCGGGTGTTCCTCTCAACCTTCGAGAAGCAGCTCGATGCGAAGCGGCGGATCGTCGTGCCGCAAGAGTTTCGCGCAGCCGCGGGACCGGCCTCGGCCGGCTTCGACGGGGTGTTCTGCTTTCCCTCCATCGAGGCCGATTGCCTGGAGGGCGGCGGCCACGCCCTGCTGCAGCGCTACCAGGGGTTGATGGACGAGCTGCAGTTCGGCGATCCGCTTCGCTCCGCGCTGGAATTCACCGTGCTGGGCCAGATGCGCCAGCTCGCCTTCGACACGGCGGGGCGGATCGTGCTGCCCGAGGCTCTATGCGAGCAGTTCGGCCTCACCGACTGGGTGGCGGTGGTGGGGCTGGGCGATCGCTTCCAGATCTGGTCTCAGGAGGCTTATCGCGCCTACCGCGAGCTTCAGCGGCAGACCGCCCGCGAGGGCCTGAGCGCGTTGCGGACGGCCCAGCGGATGCGAACGGCGCCCGCGTGAGCGATATCGCGCTGGACCAGCGCCCCCACCGCCCGGTCATGCTGGACGAGGTCGTGGCCGCGGTCGCGCCCGCGCCCGGCATGCGCGTGGTGGACGCCACCTTCGGGGCCGGCGGCTATACTCGCGCCTTCCTGGCGGCCGGCGCGCAGGTGTTGGCCCTGGACCGCGATCCCAGCGCCGCCCGCTTCGCCCCCGTCGCGGACGACGCCGGCGCTGACCGCTTTCAGCTGATCCACCGACCCTTCTCCGAACTGGAGGCGGCGTTGACGGAGGCCGGCTGGGCGTATTGCGATGCCGTGGCCTTCGATATCGGCGTCTCCTCCATGCAGCTGGACGAGGCGGAGCGGGGCTTCTCCTTCATGCGCGATGGACCGCTGGACATGCGCATGGGGGCCGAGGGCCACACCGCCGCCGACCTGGTCAACACCGCCGAATCCGGCGAGCTGGTGCGCCTGCTCCGCCTATACGGCGAGGAGGGTCAGGCGCGCCGCATCGTCGCCGCCCTGATGCGCCGGCGCGAGGCCTCGCCTTTCACCCGCACACTCGATCTGGCGGAGGTGGTGGAGAAGGCGCTGGGCGGCCGGCGTGGCGCGCCCGTGCATCCCGCGACCCGCACCTTCCAGGCGCTGAGGATCGCTGTGAACGACGAGCTTGGCGAGCTGGAAGCCGGCCTCGCCGCCGCCGAGCGCGCGCTGGCCCCCGGCGGCCGGCTGGCGGTGGTCAGCTTCCATTCGCTGGAGGATCGCATCGTCAAGGCGTTCCTGACGCTCCGCTCTGGCCGCACGCCGGCCGGCTCGCGTCACGCGCCGCCGACACCGGACCAGGCGGCCCCGAGCTTTCGGCTGCAGTTCAATGGGACGCAGGCCGCGTCAGACGCGGAAATCGCCGCAAATCCGCGCGCGCGGTCGGCCAAGCTCCGCGCCGCTAGCCGCACCGATGCGCTCGCCTGGCCCACCGATCGTTTGAACGCCTCAAGGAAGGACGCCTGATGCCCTTCGCCTTCCTGTTCGAGCGCCGCATCCGCGGGTTTCGCGTGATCGAGATCGTGGCCTTCACCTGCCTGATCGTGCTGGTGTTCGCCGTCTACTTCTCCAAGGCGCACGCCGGGCGCGAGACCAGCGAGATCACCGACGTCGACCAGCAGATCAGCGAGACCCAGCACCGGGTGCGCCTGCTGAACGCCGAGGTGGCGCATCTGGAAGCCCCAGCCCGCATCGAGCAGCTGTCGCAGCAGTACCTGGGCCTCGCTCCCATCGCCGCCAAGCACGAGACGCCGGACACCGGGCTGATGGAGATCGCCCGTCAAGCCAGCGAACCGCCATCGCCGCCCAAGGCCAAGGCCGCAGCGGTGGTCAAGGCCGCTGCACCCGCAACGCCGGCGCCCGCCTCCAACGCCGTGGGAGCGCCGCTGTGAGCCCGATCGATCCGCTCAACCCCGTCGACTATCCCCACTACCGCGAGCCCTACGGCCCGGCCCAGCTCTGGCGCTGGGTGGTGGAGGGGGTGTGGAACGTGGAGCGGGCGTTCGAGCGCTCCAAGGCCTCGGGCCGGGCGGTGGATGACACGCGGCTGCGCATCTTCTTCGTACTGGCCATTTTCTCCCTGGCCTTCGTGACCCTGGGTCTGCGCGCAACCCGCGCCGCCCTGTTCACCCATGCGGAGGAGGCCGGACACGAGGCCCCGCCGCTGGCCGGCGCACGGGCCGACCTCACCGACCGCAACGGCAATCTGCTGGCCGTGGACCTTACCCACTATGGCCTCTACCTCGACCCCCGTGACATCTGGGACACCGACGAGACCCGTCGCAAACTGCCCCTCGCCTTTCCCAAGCTGTCGCCGGAGCGGCTGGACAAGGCGCTGAAGAGCGGCCGGCGCGAGTATCTGGCCGGCGGCCTGACGCCGCAGGAAATGAAGGTCGTGCACGATCTGGGCCTGCCCGGCGTCACCTTCGAAGAAGAGCCCCGCCGGGTCTATCCCCTGGGCGCCACCGCCGAGCACCTGATCGGCTTCTCTGACGCCGGCGGCCGGGGCCTGGCGGGCGCGGAGAAGGCGCTTGACGGCGAACTGCACGCAGGCGCAGCCACCGGCGAGCCTGTGCAACTGGCCATGGACATGCGCGTGCAGGCCGCGCTCCAGGACGAGCTGCAGAAGGCCCAGGCCAAGTTCGGCACGCTGACCGCCCAGGGCATGGTGGTGAACATCCACACCGGCGAGATCCTGGCCATGTCCAGCGTCCCGGACTTCGACCCGAACGCGCCGGGCCACTCGCCCATCCCCAACCTGACCAACCACGAGGCGGCCTCGGTCTACGAGCTCGGCTCGGTGTTCAAGGCCTTCACCATCGCCATGGGGCTGGATACGGGCGTGGTGAACCTGGACTCCACCTTCGACGTGCACGCGCCGATCATGGTCGGCGGCCATCTCATCCACGACTTCGACAAGGGCGACAGCTCGCTGGCGCTGTGGCAGGTGTTCACCCACTCCTCCAACATCGGCGCGGCGACGCTGGCCATGCGCGCCGGGCCTGACCGGATGAAGACCTATTTCCAGCGCTATGGCCTATTCAAGACCGCGCCGAGCGAGCTTCTGGAGTCCGCCCGTCCCATCCTGCCGCGTCAGTTCACCGACCAAACCCTGGCGCAGATCGCCTTCGGCCAAGGTATCTCGGTCAGCCCGCTGGCGCTGGCCACGGGCTACACCGCCCTGATGAACGGCGGCCTGTATCTGCCCCTGACCATCAGGAAGGCCGATCCCGCGCATCCCCGTCAGGGCGTGCGGGTGATCTCGGAACAGACCTCCTACACCATGCTGCAGCTGATGCGGATGAACGTGCATACCGATCCCAAGGGCTCCGGCCACAAGGCGGATGCGCTGGGTCTGCGGGTTGGCGGCAAGACCGGATCAGCCCAGAAGCCGGAGCATGGCCACTACTCCAAGGACAACGTCTCCTCCTTCGTGGCGGTCTTTCCCACCGACGGGCCGATCAACACGGACCGCTATCTGGTGATGATCACCCTGGACTCGCCGCACGTGACCCCGGACAGCTTCGGCTTCATCACAGCGGGCTGGAACGCGGCGCCCACCGCGGGCGCGGTGATCGATCGCATCGCGCCTTTCCTCGACGTCAAGCGCGTCATCACCGCCGATGCGCCGCTGCCTGGCCAGGCCGGTGCGGCCAAGCCTTCGGACATGGCCGAATGAGCGTGCGCCTGTCCGACCTCGTGGCCCG
>CAXTRP010000046.1:0-12803 GCA_964246615.1 uncultured Caulobacteraceae bacterium
TTGCCTCTTCGGCGCCGTCCTTGATCGCGCCCTCCACCGCCACGACCCCGGCCCGCGCATGCGGCAGCGCCGGACGAGGGCGGCGAGGCCCTCCGTCGGCGTGATCGCCCACGGGGGTCGCTGGCGTTTGTGCGCTGGACGGCGAAACCCGGGCTCGGCGCGGCTTGCGAGGCCCGCATGTTCGAGAGCTTAGGCGACCGGCTGACGACCGTCTTCGACCGGATGACCGGTCGAGGCGTGCTGTCGCCCGCCGACATCGACGAGGCGCTGCGCGAGGTGCGCCTCGCCCTGCTCGACGCCGACGTGGCGCTGCCGGCCGTCAAGGACTTCATCGCCAAGGCGCGCGACCTGGCCACGGGCGAAGACGTGCTGCGCGCGGTCAAGCCGTCCGAGCAGGTGGTCAAGATCGTCCACGACGGCCTGGTGGAGATGCTGGGCGGCGAGCAGCCGGTGGGGCTGAACCTGAACGCCGCGCCGCCGGTGGTGGTCATGATGGCCGGGCTGCAGGGTTCGGGCAAGACCACCACGTCCGGCAAGCTGGCGGCGCGGCTGCGCAATTACGACCGCAAGCGGGTGCTGATGGCCTCGCTGGACACCCGCCGCCCGGCCGCCATGGAACAGCTGGCGATGCTGGGGCGGCAGGTCGAGGTCGACGTGCTGCCGATCATGGCAGGCCAGGGCGCGCCCGACATCACGCGCCGGGCGCTGAACGCCGCCCGGCTCGGCGGCTTCGACGTGCTGATCCTGGATACAGCCGGGCGCACCACGCTTGACGAGCAGATGATGGGCGAAGCCGCCGAGATCGCCCGCATCGCCAACCCGCAGGAGATCCTGCTGGTCGCCGACGCGCTCACCGGCCAGGACGCTGTGCGCACCGCCAAGGCCTTCCACGACCGCCTGCCGCTCACCGGGATGGTGCTGACCCGCACCGACGGCGACGCCAGGGGCGGCGCGGCGCTCTCCATGCGCCACGACACCGGCCTGCCGATCACGTACCTGGGCGCCGGCGAGCAGCTCGACGCGCTGGAGGTGTTCGACGCCAACCGGGTGGCCGGGCGCATCCTGGGCTCCGGCGACATCGTGGCCCTGGTGGAGAAAGCCGCCGCCGACTTCGACCAGGCCAAGGCCGAGAAGATGGCCAAGAAGCTGTCCAAGGGCCAGTTCGACCTGGACGACCTCGCCGACCAGCTCCGCCAGATGAAGAAGATGGGCGGCATGCAGGGCATCCTCGGCATGCTGCCCGGCGTGCAGAAGGTGAAGAAGCAGATCGCCGAGAGCGGCATCGACGACAAGATCTTCGATCGCCAGGTGGCGATCATCGGCTCCATGACCAAGGTGGAGCGCAGGAAGCCCGACATCCTCAACGCGTCGCGCAAGCGCCGCATCGCCAAGGGCGCAGGCGTGGAGGTGATGGACCTCAACCGGCTGCTGAAACAGCATCGCCAGATGGCCGACGCCTTCAAGATGATGAGCCGCGGCGGGGGTAAGAACATGGCCGCCATGGCCCAGGCGCTGGGCATGGGCGGGGGCGCCATGAACGGCATGCCAAAGGGTTTCACGCCCCCCGGCGGCATGGCCGGCGCGCTGAAGGGTTCCCCGCTTGGCGGCGGTCCTGGCGGCGGCGTGAACATGGACATGCTCAAGGCGCTCGGCGGCGGCAAGCTGCCCGAGGGCCTGGGCGAGGAGACCGAGATGCCGGCGGGCCTCGCCGACATGATGAAGGGCTTGGGCGGCGGCGTGACGGGCGGGCTCGGCGGTCTGCCAGGGCTCGGCCGCGGTCTGCCGGGGCCGAAGAAGAAGTGACGCCATCACGGCTGTCATCCCGGCCGGAGCGTAGCGGAGAGCCGGGATGACAGCCGATAATTTTCGAACCAACCGCATCATCTGCTGAACACTGGAAAGACCAAGACCATGCTGAAGATCAGACTCGCCCGCGGCGGCGCCAAGAAGCGCCCCTACTACTCCATCGTCATCGCCGACAGCCACTCGGCCCGCGATGGTCGCTTCATCGAGAAGGTGGGCACCTTCAATCCCCTCCTGGCCAAGGACCATCCCGAGCGCTTCACCCTGAAGGCCGAGCGGGTGCAGGAGTGGCTGTCCAAGGGCGCCCAGCCCACCGATCGCGTGGCCCGCTTCCTGTCCACCCAGGGCATGGTGGAGTGGAAGCACGGCAACAACCCGCAGAAGGGCAAGCCCGGCAAGAAGGCCGAGGAACGCGCCGGCGAGCGCACCAAGCGCGAGGCCGACCGCGCCGAAGCCGCCGCGGCAGCAGCCGCCGCCCCGCCGCCTGCGCCTGAGCCTGTCGAGGAGCCCGCCGCCGAAACGGTCGAGGCCTGATCCCCATGTCCCCTTGCCCCTCCATGGGGGAAGGCCGGGATGGGGGTTACGGCTTCCGTTGGGGTGAACCGCTGTGAAGCGCGTGCTCGTCGGCCAGGTCGCCGGAGCGTTCGGCGTGCGGGGCGAGGTGCGGATCACCGCCTACACCGAAGACCCGATGAGCCTGCTGAGATACCGCACCCTTACCCGTGAAGACGGTTCGCCTGCGCTGACGCTGCAAACCGCTCGGGCGGTCAAGGGTGCGGTGATCGGCCGGGCCGCCGAGGTCGCCAGCAAGGAGGCCGCCGACGGCATGCGGGGCCTGCGCCTCTACGTTGCGCGCGACACCCTGCCGGAGCCCGACGACGCCGACGAGTTCTACCTGGCCGACCTGATCGGGGTTCGAGCGGATGACCTCAACGGCGCCCGGCTCGGCGTCGTGAAGGCGGTGCACAACTTCGGGGCGGGCGATGTGCTGGAGCTTGATCCCGGGGGCGGTCGGCCTACCCGGCTGATTCCCTTCACGCGCGAGGCCGTGCCAGACTTGCGGCTTGCGGCGGGGTGCATCGTCGTGGCGCCGCCGCTGGAGATCGAAGGCGTGCGCGAACCGGACGTGGAGCCAGATGTCGAACAAACGACGCAAGCGGAGTAGGGACGTGGTCATGCGCCTGCTTCGCCGCCTCACCGCCCCCGTTGTCGTCGCCCTGGCTCTAGGCGGTTGCGCCACGGTGCCGAAGTTCGAGGCGGCGGGCGACATCCACGCCTTTCTGGTGGCGATCCGCGACGGTGATCGCCAGGGCTTTGACGCCCATGTGGACCGCGGCGCGCTCAAGACTCAGCTGAAGTCGCGCCTGATCGGTGAGCAGGCGCAGACCCACGGCGACGCTAGCTGGCAGGCGCTCGGCGCGGTGCTCGCCGGCCCGCTGGTGGACGTGGGCGTCGACGCCCTGGTGCAGCCCCAGACCTTCCGCGCGGTGGCCATCCAGCTGGGCTACACGCCCGATCAGCCGATCCCCAACCGCCTGCAGATCGACGCCTTTCTGCGCGCGATCGGCGATGGGTCGGTATGCGTCGTGACCCGGCGCGACGGCCCCTGCACCCTGGTGTTCCGCGACGAGGACGGCACGTGGCGGCTGGTGGGCTACGATGGCGATCTCGGACGGCTCACCCGCGGCAAGTTCGGCTGAGCGACGAGCGGCGCTTTTGCATGAAGACTTGGTAACATAGCGGCTGTTCCACTAAAATCGCGTCGTCTCGCCGCCATGGTCAAGCTTTGGGCTTAAATTCGCCCGAAGTCATGGCGTTCAAGCGCCGCTTGCGGCCTGATCAGGAACGGATCATCTTCTAAGCCATGGCGAAGATCACGCTCATCGACGACGACGAGAACATCACCGCCTCGGTGTCGCTCGCCCTGGAGAGCCACGGCCATGCCGTGAAGATCTTCCACGACGGGGTGTCCGGCCTGCAGGCGCTGGAGAGCGATCCGCCGGACGTGGTCATCCTGGATGTCAAGATGCCGCGCATGGACGGCATGGAGGTGCTGCGCCGGCTCCGCCAGACGTCTGATCTTCCAGTGATCATGCTGACCTCCAAGGACGAGGAGATTGACGAGATCTTGGGCTTCAATCTCGGCGCCGACGACTACATGCACAAACCCTTCTCCCAACGCCTGCTGATCGAGCGGGTGAAGGCGGTGCTGCGCCGCGCCCGGGCCGACGCCGAGGAGGACCCCGACACCCCGCCGACCGCCGCTCAGGCCGCCGCCGCCGCCGCCGCCAAGCCGTTGAAGCGGGGCAAGCTCACGCTCGATCCCCAGCGACACGACTGTCTGTGGGAAGGCCGGGCGGTGAAGCTGACGGTGACCGAGTTCCTGCTGCTGCAGTCGCTGGCCCAGCGCCCAGGCTTCGTGAAGAGCCGCGACAACCTGATGGACGCCGCCTATGACGACCAGGTCTATGTGGATGACCGCACCATCGACAGCCACGTCAAGCGCATGCGCAAGAAGTTCCGCGTGGTCGATCCCGAGTTCGACGCCATCGAGACGCTCTATGGCGTGGGTTACCGATATCGCGAGACGTAAACCCCTCTCCCCCTGTGGGAGCAGGGGGGGCTCGCGTGTCGCAGACACGTGGGAAAGTGACGGGACGCATCCCCCTCACCGCTTCACCCGGCGACGCGACCGCCCACCCTTCCCATGCTGACGCATGGGCCCCTTCCCTCTCCGGCAAGGGGCGAGGGACGTCAGTTCGCTTCTGACAGGGCGAACGCAGCTGCTCGACCGCAGCGCCACGACCTCGCTGAGCGCCGTCGCCGTCTTGGCATGGGTGGTTCCAGGCTCGGGCGGCTGATCCTGGGGCTGAACCTGCTGGGGCTGGCGATCCTGGTGATCGGGGCGCTGGTGCTGAACGAGTTCAGCCGAGGCCTGGTGCAGGCGCGCATCGACAGCCTGTCGACCCAGGCGCAGCTGATCTCCTACGTCATCGTCAAGGCCGCCACCACCGGGGACCCAGAACCGGCCATGGACCCCGACGCCGCCCGGCAGATCCTTGAACTCCTGGCGATCCCGCGGACCGAGCGGGCACGGCTGTACGACGCCCATGACAGGCTCATCGCCGACACCGACGTCATCGCCGACAAGGTGATCGAGCGCCCGTTGCCCCCGGCGGCCAAGGCCGGGGGAACGCCGTTCCTCTGGCCCTGGTCGCCGCTCTACCATCGTGCGGCGCGGGAAGCGCGGGCGCACGCCGACGAACAGGCGGAGGTGACACGGGCGCTCACCGGCCGGCCCATCGCTCAGCTTCGCGCCGCCGAAGCGGGCGGACGGCTGGTCAGCGTGTCCGTGCCGATCCAGCACGTACAGGCGGTGCTGGGCGAGCTGACCATCGAGTCCGGAGACGTGGACCAGATCGTGGCCAAGCAGCGCGCGCAGCTCGTGCCGTTCATCCTGATCGCGGTGGCGGCGGTGCTCAGCTCGTCCATCCTGCTGAACGGGGCCGTGGCCGAGCCCATCCGGCGACTGGCGCGGGCCGCCGACAGCGTGCGCCTGGCGCAGGCCCGCGCCATCTCGCTCCCCGACATGGCCGAGCGCCAGGACGAGTTGGGCGACCTCGCCCGATCGCTCGACGCCATGACCAGCGCGCTCACCACCCGCATGGACGCGATCGAGCGCTTCGCCGCCGACGTCAGCCATGAGATCAAGAACCCCCTCACCTCCATGCGCTCGGCGCTGGAGACCATGGAGATCCTGCCGCCCGGCGCCGGGCGTGACCGGCTGGCGGCGGTCTTGGCGGCGGACGTGAAGCGGCTGGACCGGCTGATCACCGACATCTCCAACGCCTCGCGGCTCGACGCCGAGCTGTCGCGCGACAATCCCCGAACCCTGGACCTAGCCCGCTTCCTTGCCGACGTGGTGGGGCTGTACGACCTGCAAGGCGAAGGGGTGGCGGTGACGCTCGCCCTGTCGGAGGCCGGCGCCTTATACCGGGTGGCGGGGCGTGAAGGCCCGCTCGGCCAGGTTTTCCGCAACCTGATCGACAACGCCCGCTCGTTCAGCCCACCTGGAGGCGGGGTGCGGGTGCGCCTGTCCCCCGTGCGTCGCGACGGCCAAAGCCTTGTGGTGGCGGAGGTGGACGACGAGGGACCCGGCGTCCCGGCGGACAACTTGGAGAGCATTTTCAATCGCTTCTACACCAACCGGCCCAAGGGCCTGGCGCCCGGCGGCTCGGCCTTCGGCGGTCACTCTGGCTTGGGGCTGTCAATCGCTCGCCAGATCGTGGAGGCGCACGGCGGGCGTTTGTCAGCGGCGAACCGGCTGGCCGCGGACGGCGGCATCGAGGGCGCCCGCTTCCGCGTGGAGCTGCCTGCGGCGCGCGCGTGATCCTTCACGCCGGCCTGATCGCCATGCGCCACGAAGGCCGCTGGCGTGGCGTGCTGCTGCAAGGGCCGTCCGGCTCGGGCAAGAGCGACCTGGCCTTGCGGGCGATGGATCATGGCTGGAGGCTGGCGGCCGACGACCGGGTGCGCCTCTGGTGCAGCGGCGGCGCGGTCTACGGCGCTGCGCCGGCTCGCCTCGCCGGGCTGATCGAGGTGCGCGGAGTGGGCGTGCGGCTTGAGCCCGCCCTGCCCTTTGCGCACATTTCGCTGGCGGTCAGCGCCTGCGGACCGGACGCGCCGGCGGCGCGCATGCCCGAGCCCGCACAGCTGCAGCTGCTGGACAGGGCGGTGGCGCACCTGCACCTTCCCTTCCGTGAGCCGTCCAGCCTGGCCAAGCTGGAGTGCGCCATGGCCGCAGCCCTGCGGGGCGAGCTTTGACAGGGGCTGCGGCCACGGTATCTAGCGCTATGCATGGGCGCAGGATCACCGGACATCGCACGTCGGCCCCGCTCAAGGGGAAGGCATGATCGGGCTGGTGATCGTCACCCACGGCCGGCTCGCCGAGGAGTTCGTCTCGGCGATGGAGCACGTGGTCGGCCCTCAGACCGCCGTGCGCGCCATCTGTATCGGTCCTGACGACGACATGGAGCAGCGTCGCCGCGAAATCGTTCAGGCCGCCAAGGATGTGGACGGCGGGGGTGGGGTGATCCTGCTTACCGACATGTTCGGCGGCACGCCGTCCAACCTCGCCATCTCGGCCATGGACGAGGCGCATGCGGAAGTGATCGCGGGACTGAACCTGCCCATGCTGATCAAGCTCGCCAGCGTGCGCGGGCGCGAACCGCTTCAGACCTGCGTGGCCTGGGCCCAGGAGGCGGGACGCAAGTACATCTCCGTCGCCTCCTACGTCCTGGCGGGGGAGAAGTGAGCCGCAGCCTGGCGCGCACCGTTGAAATCGTCAACGCTCGCGGCCTTCACGCGCGAGCGTCCGCCAAGTTCGTCAAGACGGCCGCCCAGTTCGACGCCGAGGTCCGCGTCACCCGCGACGGGACCACCGTGGACGCCCAATCGATCATGGGCCTGATGATGCTGGGCGCCGGCCCGGGCTCCCAGGTGGAGATCACCGCCGAAGGGCCGGACGCCGAGGCGGTGCTGGAGGCGCTCTGCCAGCTGATCGCCGACCGTTTCGACGAGGAGCGGTAAAGCCGGGTCCTGACTTGCATCCGGGTTCGAAAGCGGGTCCTTCGACAAGCTCATAACGAGGTTTTCTACTGAGGCTGCGCAAAGGCCTGCGCTAGACATCGCCGTCGCTCACAGCCGTCCTCATCCTGAGCCTGTCGCAGGACCAGGGCGCTCCCTTCCGCCTGAAGCCCAACGTATCCAATGACCCTGCACATCCACGACACCCTGCGCCGCGCCAAGGTGAAGTTCGAGCCTCTCGATCCGTCCCGCGTGACGCTCTACGTCTGCGGGCCGACGGTCTACAGCTACGCGCACATTGGCAACGCCCGGCCAGCTGTGGTCTTCGATGTGTTGTTCCGCCTGCTCCGGCGCGCCTACGGCGAGGGCGAGGTGATCTACGCGCGCAACATCACCGACGTGGACGACAAGATCTCCGCCGCCGCCGAACGCGAAGGCGTGGACATGTCCGCCATCACCACCCGCTTCGCCGACATCTACGAGGCCGACATGGCCGCACTCGGCGTCCTGAAGCCCACCACCGAGCCCCGCGCCACCGCCCACGTGCCGCAGATGATCGCGATGATCGCGACGCTGATCGCCCGCGGCCACGCCTATGAGGCCGACAGCAACGTGCTGTTCGACGTGGCGAGCTTCCCTGCCTACGGCGCCCTGTCAGGCCGCAGCCTGGAGGACATGCAGGCCGGCGCGCGGGTGGAGGTCGCCGCCTACAAGCGCCACCCGGCCGACTTCACCCTGTGGAAGCCGTCCAAGCCCGGCGAGCCGGTGTGGGACAGCCCTTTCGGGCCGGGGCGCCCCGGCTGGCACATTGAATGCTCGGCCATGATCGAGGCGGAGCTGGGCTTTCCCGTAGACATCCACGGCGGCGGCCACGACCTGATCTTCCCCCACCACGAGAACGAGATCGCCCAGGGCGTCTGCGCCCGGACCCACGATGGCGAAGGCCGCGACGAAGGCTATGCCCGCTACTGGATGCACAACGGTTTCCTGACCTTGGAAGCCGAGAAAATGTCCAAGAGCCTGGGTAACGTGCTCCTGGTGCACGACCTGGTCCAGCAGGTTCCAGGCGAGGTGGTCCGCTGGGCGCTGCTCTCGGCCCACTACCGCGCACCCCTGGACTGGACGGGCGAGCTGCTGGAGCAGTCGCGGCGGACGCTCGACCGGATCTACGACGCGCTTAGGTTCCTGTCTGAACTCGACCCGACAAAGCTCAGCGACAGCATCGCCGCAGAGCCGCATCCCGGGGTCATGCAGGCCTTGGAGGACGACCTGAACACGCCGCTGGCTTTAAGCCTGTTTGGCAACTACGTGCGCGACGTTCGCCTGAACGTGCAGAATTCCAAAGCCGCTCGCGACGACGTTCACGAGGCGATCGCCAAGATCGCCATCACCGGCAAGCTACTCGGCTTCCTGCAAGCCGACCCGGAAGCCTGGTTCAAGGGTGGTGCGGACCGCGCCCTGAGCGAACGGGTCGAAGCCCTGATCTCTCAGCGCGCGCAAGCTCGCAAGACCAAGGACTGGCCCGAAGCCGACCGCCTCCGGGCCGAACTGACGGCGCTGAACGTGGAAGTGTTGGACGGCCCCGCTGGAACGGCCACTTGGCGATTGAAGGCTGGCGTGTGAGGCCGAAGCGACCACGTCCCTCGACAGGCAGACAGGCTCAGCATGAGGCCGGATCAGGCGTGGCGTTCCAATCTGGCGTGCCGGGCTGTTGAAGTTCGGGTCTTAAGAGCAGGACGCTCCTGCTTGGCCTCGTCCGTAGGCGCGACCGCAGCTAAGGCTGCGCTCCAGCGCCTTGCGCATGCGCGAGCAATGCGGCCTCCCGCGCCAGCCTGGTGACGGCTCGCCAGTCCCGCGCCGCCACCACGGCCGGAGGCGCCACCCAGGCGCCGCCGACGCACAGCACCGTGGGTTGCGACAGATAGCTTCCTGCATTGGCGGCGGTGATCCCGCCGGTCGGGCAGAACGCCACCTCTGCGAAAGGACCGGCGAAGGCCGCGATGGCCGCCACGCCGCCGGAGGTCTCGGCGGGGAAGAACTTGAAGCGGTTCAGTCCCAGGTCCAACCCGCGCATGATGTCGCCGGCGCTCGCCACTCCGGCCAGCAAAGGCACGCCCGCGTCCTGCGCCGCCATGGCCACCGCGTCTGTGAGGCCCGGACTGACGATGAAGCGCGCGCCGGCGTCGACGGCGCGCTTGAGCTGGTCAACGTTCAGCACCGTGCCCGCGCCCACGATCGCGTTCGGCGCGGCGGCGGACATGGCGGTGATCGCAGCCAGGCCGGCGGGGGTGCGCAGCGTCACTTCCAGCACCCGCAGGCCGCCGGCTGCCAAGGCATGGGCCAGATCGGGCGCTGCGGCGGCGTGGTCCACCACCAGCACCGGGATGACTGGGCCGGTGCGCATCAGCGCGTCGGCGGTAAGACGCGGCGGCGGACTGTCGGCGCTCATGCGGGCAGGCTCCTTGAGAAAATGCTCGCCCCGCTCTCGGCGTCGCCCACCATGGATCGGAAGGGCGCGAACAGCTCCCGGCCGAGGCCATGCTGGGGCTGGGCGAAGCTGACCGGCTCGCGGCCAGCGAGGTCGGCGCGCACCTCAAGCCGGCCAGCCGGCGCATCCAGGCGGATGAGGTCGCCGTCGCGCAGACGGGCTATGGGGCCGCCCGCCGCCGCTTCCGGCGTAAGGTGGATGGCCGACGGCACCTTGCCCGAAGCGCCGGACATGCGCCCGTCGGTGACCAGCGCCACCCGGCGACCGCGGTCCTGCAGCAGGGAAAGCGACGGCAGGAGGCTGTGCAGCTCCGGCATGCCGTTGGCGCGGGGACCCTGGAAGCGGACCACGGCCACGAAGTCGTGGTCCAGCTCTCCGCGCTTGAACGCCGCCAGGAAGCCCTCCTGGTCGTGGAAGATGCAGGCCGGCGCCTCCACCACCTGGTGCTCGGCCGCCACCGCGGAGGTCTTGATCACCGCGCGCCCCAGGTTCCCGTCCAGCGAGTGCAGGCCGCCTTCCGGCTGGAAGGGGTTGGAGGCCGGGCGCAGCATGTCGAGGTCGAGCGAGCGGACCGCCGCCTCGCGCCAGACCAGCGTCTCGCCTTGGAGGCCCGGCTCGCGAGCGTAGGCGCGCAGCGACGGACCTGCGACGGTGGTGACGTCCTCGTGCAACAGGCCGACGTCGAGCAGTTCGCGCGTCAGGAACGCCATGCCCCCGGCGGCGTGGAAGTGGTTCACATCGCCCGGGCCGTTCGGGTAGATGCGGGCCAGCAGCGGGGTCATCCCGCTGATCGCGTCGAAGTCGTCCCAGGTGATCTGCACGCCCGCAGCCGCAGCCATGGCCACCAGATGCAGGGTGTGGTTGGTGGAGCCGCCGGTGGCCATCAGGCCGACCAGCCCGTTCACCACCGCCTTCTCGTCGATGACATGGCCCATCAGGCCCTGCCCATCACGGGCGAGCGCAATCACCTGCCGGGCGGCCTGGCGGGTGAGCGCTTCGCGCAGCGGCGTGCCCGGGTTGACGAAGGCCGCGCCCGGCAGGTGCAGGCCCATCAGCTCCATCAGCATCTGGTTGGAGTTGGCGGTGCCGTAGAAGGTGCAGGTTCCCGCGCCATGATAGGCGGCCGCCTCGCTCTCCAGCAGGGCGTCGCGGCCGACCTCGCCGGCGGCGAACGCCTCGCGCACTTGGGCCTTCTGCTTGTTGGGGATGCCGGAGGTCATGGGGCCTGCGGGCGCAAAGATCACCGGCAGGTGGCCGAAGCTCAGCGCCCCGATCACCAGCCCCGGCACGATCTTGTCGCAGACGCCCAGACACATGGCCGCGTCGAACATGTTGTGGGTCAGCGCCACGGCGGTTGAGAGCGCGATCACCTCGCGTGAGAACAGGCTGAGTTCCATGCCGCCCTGGCCCTGGGTGACCCCGTCGCACATGGCCGGCACGCCGCCCGCCACCTGGGCGGTGCAACGCTCCGCCCGGGCGGCGTCCTTGATGATCTCCGGATAGGCGCCGAGCGGCTGGTGGGCCGACAGCATGTCGTTGTAGGCGTTGACGATCCCGATGTTGACCGCCTGGCCCTCCTTCAGCAGCCGCTTGTCCGTCAGGGGGGAAGCCGCAAAGGCGTGAGCCAGGTTGCCGCACGACATCAGGCGGCTGCCCCGGCCCTTGGCGCGGGCCTCGTCCATGCGCGCGAGGTAGTCGGCCCGGCTGTCCTGGGAGCGGTCGACGATGCGCGCGGTGACCTCGGCGAGCTTGGGGTTCAGGGGGACGGAGGCGGCGTCGGTCATGTCGCTCATGTGGGTCGCCGGGGCCTCAGGCGCACCAGTAGACGTGCACGGGGGTGCGGGCGCCGTGAAGGACTGCGCGGATCGGCAGGTCGAGCAAGTCGCCAGCCGCCTCCGCACGGCGCAGGGTGTCGAGCTTGGCCTGGCCGGTGATCAGCAGAGCGATGAACCGGCTATCCAGGAGAGCCGGGAGCGACAGGCTGATGCGCTCGGCCGATCCCCGCGCGCCCGGCGCCTGCACAGCCTGGACCTGCGCCGGATCGCCTCTGAGCGACGCTGCAAGAGCTGGCGAGCGGGGGAAAAGGGAAGCTGTATGACCATCCTCGCCCATGCCGAGCAGCATGACGTCGAACGGCCGGGGAACCCCCGCCAGGTTGGCCTCCAGCTCGCCCACGGCTCCAGCCGCGGCATCGGCTGGGGTCTTCAGCCCGACGAAGCGGGCCGAGACTGCGCGGCCGGTGATCAGGCGCGCACGCACCAGTGCTTCGTTGCTGGCGGGGTCGGGCGGATCGACCCAGCGCTCGTCGTTCAAGGTGACCACGACCTTGTCCCAGGCCAGCTCGCGGGTGCTCAGGGCGTCGAACAGGGGTCCAGGGGTGGAACCGCCGGGCGCCACCAGGCTGGCGGCGCCGCGGGCGATGATCGCTTCAGCCAGCCGCGAGGCGAGGTCGTCAGCGAGCCGCTGCGCCAGAGCATTCAGGTCGGACGCCTCGATAAGATGCAAGCGGGTGTTCACGCGTCTGCGATCCTTGAGCGTCTGTCCCCTGTCCCCGCTTCACAGGAGGGGAGAAGAGTGTCTGGCGGACACAGGACTCGCATCTTCCTCAGTCGGCCCAGCTGTGGCCGTGGCGCTCGATCAGCGCGAACGCCCCCGCCGGGCCCCAGGTACCCGCGCCATAGCTGGCGAGCTTCACCGCCTGGCGGTCCCAGGCGGCGCGGATGGCGTCGATCCAGCGCCACGCGGTCTCCTGCTCGTCCCGGCGCACGAACAGGGTCTGGTTGTCGTGGATCACCTCCAGGAGCAGCCGTTCATAGGCGATGCGTCGCGGCCGCTTGTCCTTGAAGGCGCGGCTTAGGCTGAGGTTCAGCGACAGCGGCGTCAGTTCCATGCCGCCATGCTCAAGGCTCGGAGTCTTGTTCATCAG
>CAXTRP010000047.1:0-12750 GCA_964246615.1 uncultured Caulobacteraceae bacterium
CGCAGATTCAGCTTTCGTCCTCATCGCTGTCGAGCGAAAGCAACTCAGCTGCTCTCACCCAAGTTTCGTCGATCGATAGCGGCGTGGCCAGTCCGCCACATGCTTTCGCTGTCCACATCTTGAATGCGTTGCCTAGGCTTTGGACGTCAAGGCCAGCCTCGGCAGACAGGTCTACCAACGCACTGATGACGGCTGGCGCAGGAAAGGCAAAAGACAAGTCAAAATCAGGATACTGAGGGTCTGGCGGCGACGGCACTCCATTCATCGTGCCGACGTTCCGTGCCCCGTTAAGATCAAGAAACATCACCTCGCACAAAAACTGTATAGCATCATTCAGGCGTTTCTCACTGTAGACTTGTGCAGCCATCGTAAGCCGGGTGTTTCGATAAAGACCCCAGGCGCGTTCTGCTGCATATTGCAGCCCTCGCTTGTTCAAATGAGCCCAGATAAGATCGTTGAGGCTGGGCTCTCGGCCGTGGAAACGCTTCGTTAATTCGGCTCGCAAGTAGCCGACATCCTCCATTTTCAGCTGCACCCGGAGCGCAGCTCTCGTTAGGGCATTTGATAGCTGAGCCACGAGGTTGTTTGTTAACGGACTCCGATCGTCCGTCAATCTTAGCAGAGGGTAAGGTGGGGCTGGGGCCGCCCTTACCCCAGCGCAGACCCCGCCGCCGCCGGCCCCTCGCTGCTCGCATACGCCCCCGGCCGCCGCCGGGTCAGCGCCAGGGCCAGGCCCAGCGTCAGGCCCATGGCCAGCATTGAGGAACCGCCGTAGCTGATGAAGGGGAGGGTCATGCCCTTGGTGGGGATCATGTTCAGGTTGACCGCCACTTTGATGAAGGCCTGCTCTCCCAGCAGCACGAACAGCCCGGCCGCGGCCACCTGTTCGAACGGGTCGGCCAGCTTCATGGCCTTGTACATGCCGCGCACCACCACGAAGCCCAGCAGGGTGATCAGGAACAGCGAAAAGATCAGGCCGTACTCCTCCGCCGCCACCGAGTAGATGAAGTCGGTGTGCAGGTCGGGCACGTGGCGCTTCATCACGCCCTCGCCCGGGCCCCGGCCGAAGAAGCCGCCGGCCCGGATGGCCTCCGCCGCCTTGTCGACCTGGTGGGTGTCCACCGCCCCGTCGCCGTGGCTCAGGAACTTGTGGAAGCGCGCGGCCACGTGCTGGAAGGTCAGGTAGATCAGGATGAAGCCGCCGGACGCCACCGCGCCCATGCCCATGATCCAGCGGATCGGCACGCCGGCCATGAAGAAGGCCGCGCCGAACGCCACGGTGATCAGCACCGTCTGGCCGATGTCGGGCTGCACCAGAAGCAGGCATACCGACAGCAGGTAGAGCCCAAACGCGATGAACACGCCGGGCACGCCCTGGCCCTTCTGCCCCTCGGCGAACATCCAGGCGGCCAGGATCATCAGGCAGGGCTTCAGGAATTCCGACGGCTGCAGCGAGAAGCCGCCGAACTCCAGCCAGCGCTGCGCACCTTTGGCCGCATGGCCCATCAGCGGCAGCACCATCATCACCAAGGTGGACAGTCCATAGCCGATGAACGCCACCCGCCGCACGCCCCGCGACGACAGGGTGGAGACGCCGAGCAGGATCGCGGTGCCGAGAGCGGCGAACACGCACTGGCGAACGGCGAAATGGAAGGGGTCGTGGTAGCCGATCCGCGCCGCCGCCGCCGGCGAGGAGGCGAAGGACAGCATGACCCCCAGCCCGATCAGCACCAGGGTCGAGCCCAGCAGCAGGTGGTCGGTGGTCCACCACCACTGGCCGAAGCGCGAGCGGTCTGTCCGGGCGAAGGCGTGCTGCGTAGTGAAGGTCATGGGTCGCTGAGCTTGACCTTAGAGGGCGCGAGTCGCACGCGGACACCATGGTTTAACGTGGTTAACCCCCGGTTGCCGAGGGTGTGCGTCGCCTTGTCTCTTCGACAGGCCCAGGATTGGGAGAGGGTATCGTCTGAGGCGAAGCGCCTTTCAAATCCACCTCATCTTGAGCCTGTCGAAGGACGAGGTGCGGCGGACCTATCGAGCTGCGTCTCCCCCGGCCTCAGGAACGCCTCCACCGCCTCGATCGCCTCCACCAGCCCCACGCGCTGGAGCTCGATCCCCTCGGGCAGGCTGGAGAACAGTCGGGTGGGTGCGGCGGCGTCGAGCATGACGAAGACGCCGCGATCGTCGGCCCGGCGGATCAGGCGGCCGAAGGCCTGGGCGATGCGGGCGCGGGCCAGCGCATCGTCATACCTGGCCTTGCCGAAGCGCTCGCGCCGCGCCTTGTGCAGCAGATCGGGTCGCGGCCACGGCACCCGGTCGAACACCAGCAGGCGGAGCGAGCGGCCTGGCACGTCCACCCCGTCGCGGATGGCGTCGGTGCCGAGCAGGCACGCGTCCTCCTCGGCGCGGAAGATGTCGACCAGGGCGCCGGCCTCCAGCGGGTCCACATGCTGGGCGTAGAGGGCAAGGCCCCTGTCGGCCAGGGGCCCGGCCAGCCGCTCGTGCACCGCGCGCAGCCGCCGGATGGCGGTGAACAGCCCCACCGCCCCGCCGCCCGCCGCCAGGAACAGCTCGCGGAGCGCGGCGGAGACCTGGCGCACGTCGTCGCGCTTCACGTCGTTGACCACCAGCACCCGGGCGTTGGCGGCGTAGTCGAAGGGCGAGGCCAGGCGCAGCAGGCGGGGACTCTCCGCCAGCCGGGCGGCGCCGGTGCGCAGCTCGGCGAGCGCGAAGGGGCTCTCGTGCGCCGGATCGGCCAGGGTGGCGCTCGTCACCAGCACGCCGTGGGCGCGGCGCAGCACCACCGCCTCCAGCGGCTCGGTGGGATCGACCCAGTGGCGGCGGAAGGCGGCGTCGACCAGCCGCTCCCCAGCCTGGGAGACCGGGGCGAACACCGCCTCGAACCAGTCCACGAAGTCCTTGTCGCCGGCATCGTCGTCCAGGCGCGAGAGCATGGCGCGCCAGGCGGGAAGCTGCATGCGCGCGCGCCGCTCCAGCCCCCGAAGCGCGCCTTCCAGCCGGGCGCGTTCGGCGGCGGGCATCTCGTCGGTCTCCTCGTCCAGCCAGTCCTCCATGGCGCGGGCGAGGGCCAGCAGCGGGGTTTCCAGGGCGGCGAGGGCTCGCGCACACGGGCCTGCAGCTGCGCGTACCGAGTCCACGGCGGGGCAGGCGGCGCACTCCATGCCCTGGTCTGAAGCCTCGCTGCGGGCGCGGAGCTGGGCCAGCATGGCGGCGAGGAAGGCCTCCACCGGGCCGATCCGCTGGGAGGCGATCAGCTCGCCGTCGTAGTCGGGCAGGGGCGCGATGCGTCCGGACCAGCCGTCGCCCGGCAGGGCGGACGCCGCGCGGATCGCCTCGATCAAGGCCAGTCTCGCCGGTTCGCGCTCGGCCACCAGCTCGGCCAGCCGCTGCTCCAGCCCTCGTCCCCGCCTGCGGCCCTCGGGTCCGCGCACCCAGCGGCGCATCTCCGCCGCCTCCTGACCGGACAGGCAGGATGAGAAGGCGCTGTCGGCGGCGTCGAACAGGTGGTGGCCCTCGTCGAACACCAGCCGCTTCAGGCTGGCGGTCTCCACGTCGCGGCGGGCCGACCCGTCCTTGGGCCGCAGGGCGCGCGCGCCGTCGAAGGCGGCGTGGGTCATCACCAGGGCGTGGTTGGCGATCACCAGGTCGGCCTTGCGCGACGCCCGGATGGCCTTTTCCACAAAGCAGGTGCGGTAGTGGGCGCAGCCGGCGTGCACGCACTCGCCGCGTCGATCCACCAGGTTGGCGGGTCCGGCCCGGGCGGTCGGCCCGATGGCGAACAGGGTGGGCAGCCAGGCGGGGAAGTCGCCGCCGGTCATGTCGCCGTCCCGGGTCGCCCGCGCCCAGCGCGCCGTCAGCGCCGCTCCGATCACGTCGCCGCCGCCAGACAGCGCGCTCTGCGCCAGTTCCTGATAGTTCAGCAGGCACAGGTAATTCTCCCGGCCTTTCCGAACGACCGCCTTGCGGGCGCGGGTGACGGGGTCGGGATAGACGGCGTGGCTTTCCCGCTCGATCTGGCGCTGCAGGGCGCGGGTGTAGGTGGAGACCCAAACCGCTCCGCCGTTCGCCTCCGCCCAAAGCGTGGCGGGCGCGAGATAGCCCAGCGTCTTGCCCGTGCCGGTGCCGGCCTCCGCCAGCATCAGTCTCGGCTGGCCCTCGTGCTCCCGAGGCGAGAAGGCGTAGGCGGTTTCGGCGGCGAACTCCGCCTGGGCGGGGCGGGCTTCGTCCAAACCGGCGCGCGCCAGCATCAGCGCCAGGCGGTCGCGAGCGGCCTGGGCGGTGACGGGGGCGGAGCCCGGCTGACCCTCCGGCGCCTGGTCCTCCCACTCTGGCAGGCGGCTCCAGACGTCCAGCCCCGAGCCCCTGGCGGCGTGCTTGAGAGGCGCGCTCTGCAGGGCCTCGACCACCGCGCGCCCCCACGCCCAGCCGGCGCGCTGCAGGGCCAGCGCCGTCGCCAGCGCTTCCTCGCGAGTGGGGCGGGGCGACTGCGCCAGCTCTGCCAGCAGGGTTGCGGCGACGTCTCGCAGGGTTTGCGCCTGAGCCTCTACGCTCTTGGGCTCGGCCAGTCCCAGCGCCCGCGCCAGCCCGACGCCCGAGGGCGCGCAGGCCTGGGCTGGCCGCACGAAGGCGTAGAGCTCCAGCACGTCGTGCAACGCGCCGGAACGCGCCGGCGCCGCCAGCCCGAGCCGGCGCGCAGTGAGGCTGGCGTGCGCCACCAGCACGGGCTCCCTCTGGAATAGGGTGCGTGCGGCGGCGGCGGATAAGAGCCGAGCGCCCTGCTCGTCCGCCACGCCGGCGCGCGCGCCAGGCTGGACGATCAGGGCGGAGGGAAGGGCGATCGGCGGATCGGAGCGGCTTACGTCCATATGCCCTCATCTAAGCCGCCGATGGCGGAAACGGAACGCGAACGTGCTATGGCGGGAGGGATGGACGCCGCTGCGCCCCTGAGTTCGGTCGACGATCTGTTGCCTGCGCGGTTCCGCGACTGGTTCTCAGGCCGTGGCTGGAGCATCCGTTCGCACCAGCTGGAGATGATCGCCAAGGCGCAGGCCGGGCGCGACGCCCTGCTGATCGCGCCCACCGGCGGCGGCAAGACGCTGGCGGGCTTCCTGCCGAGCCTGATCGAACTCGCCGACCGGCCGGCCACGGGCGCGTTCCGGGGCGTCCACACCCTCTACATCTCGCCGCTCAAGGCGCTGGCGGTGGACGTGCACCGTAACCTGGAGGAGCCGATCGCCGAGATGGCTCTGCCGATCCGGGTGGAGGCGCGCACCGGCGACACCAGCCTCGCCAAACGCCAGCGCCAGCGGGAACATCCGCCGGACATCCTGATGACCACGCCCGAGCAGTTGGCGCTGTTCTGCGCCTGGCCGGGGTCGCGAGCCTATTTCCAGGACCTGTCGGTGGTGATCCTGGACGAGATCCACGCCGTGCACGGCTCAAAGCGCGGCGACCTGCTGAACCTGGCGCTGGCGCGGCTGCAGACGTTCGCGCCGGGGATGCGGCGGGTAGGCCTGTCGGCGACGGTGAACGATCCGGACATGCTGCGCCGATGGCTAGTGGGGCAGGGTGGTGCGGCTGACCCCCCTCACCAGGCTTCGCCTGGTCCCCTCCCCCCAGGGGGGGGAGATCAAGAGCGTGACGTCGATCCCCCCCCCCGGGGGGAGGGGGACCCTGCGCAGCAGGGTGGAGGGGGAGCGCCGCAGATGGCCGACCTCGTGCTGGGCGCGCCGGGGGCGGCTCCGGTGGTGGACATGCTGCTCACCGACAAGCCTGCGCCGTGGAGCGGGTGGACGGCCAAGCACGCGATCCCCGACGTCTACGAGGCTATCAGAGGCGCTCAGACCGCGCTCGTCTTCGTCAACACCCGCTTCCAGGCCGAGCTCAGCTTCCAGATGCTGTGGGAGGTGAATGAGGACAACCTGCCCATCGCGCTGCACCACGGCTCGCTCGCGGTGGAGCAGCGGCGCAAGGTGGAAGCGGCGATGGGGCGGGGCGAGCTGCGGGCGGTGGTCTGCACCTCCACCCTCGACCTCGGCATCGACTGGGGCGCGGTGGACCTCGTCATCCAGCTCGCCGCGCCCAAGGGCAGCGCCCGGCTGATCCAGCGCATCGGGCGCGCCAACCACCGGCTGGACGAGCCGTCGCGAGCGCTGCTGGTGCCCGCCCACCGCTTCGAGATGCTGGAGTGCCAAGCCGCGCGCGAGGCCGTCGCCGCCAACGACCTGGACGGCGACCCGGAGCGGATCGGCGCGCGCGACATCTTGGCCCAGCACATCATGGGGCTGGCGTGCGCCGAGCCCTTCGACCTCGTGCAGCTCTATGACGAGCTGCGCTCCAGCGCGCCCTACGCCGCCCTGAGCTGGGAGGAGTACGAGCAGGTGGTCGATTTCGTCGCCACCGGCGGCTACGCCTTACGCACCTACGACCGCTTCCGCCGGATCGTCCGCACCGAGGACGGCCTCTACAAGGTGCGCGACGGGCTGACCGCCCAGCGCCACCGCATGAACGTGGGCGCCATCGTCGACACGCCCATGCTGTCCATCCGCCTCGCCTCGGTCCGTTCCAACAAGAAGGTCGGCGGCCGCAAGATCGGCGAGATGGAGGAAAGCTATCTGGAGCAGCTGGCGCCCGGCGACACCTTCCTGTTCGGCGGCCAAGTCTGGCGGTTCGAGGGCATCACCGGGCTCGACGCCCTGGTCACCTATGCGCCCAAGGACGCGGAGGCCAAGGTGCCGAGCTGGGGCGGCTCCAAGTTCGCCCTGTCCACCTATCTCGCCGCGCGCGTGCGCCGCATGATCGCCGAGCGGGACCACTGGCACGTGCTGGCGCCCGACGTGCAGGAGTGGCTGCAGGTCCAGGACGCCCGCTCCCACATCCCCTCCACCGACGAGATGCTGCTGGAGACCTTCCAGCGCGGCAGGCGGTGCTATCTGGTGGCCTATCCCTTCGACGGGCGGATCAGCCACGGCACCCTGGCCCAGCTGCTGACCCGTAGGCTGGAGCGGCTGGGCAAGCGGCCTCTGGGCTTCGTGGCCAACGACTATGCGCTGGCCATCTGGGCGATGAAGCCCATGGACGACCTGGATTTCGACGAACTGTTCCAGCAGGACATGCTGGGCGACGACCTGGAGACCTGGCTGGACGAAAGCTTCATGATGAAGCGCACCTTCCGCCACTGCGCCATCCTGTCGGGCCTGATCGAGCGGCGGCTGCCGGGCAAGGAAAAGAGCGGCCGCCAGGTCACCTTCTCCACCGACCTGATCTACGACGCGCTGCGCCGCCACCAGCCCGACCACCTGCTGCTGCAATGCGCGAGGGCTGACGCTGCGACCGGCCTGCTGGACGTGGCGCGTGTGGCCAAGCTGCTGGAGCGCATCCGGGGGCGGATCGTGGCGCGGGCCTTGCCGCGGGTTTCGCCCTTCGCGGTGCCGGTGCTGCTGGAGATCGGGCGTGAGACGGTTTCAGGCGCGGCCGACGCGCTGATGGAGGAGTCGGCGGAGAGCCTGATCGCCGAGGCGATGGCGCTGGACCCGGCCTGAGCCGGCTGAACGGTAAGGTGCGCGCCGATCTCCCCCACGGGTGGGGGAGTGCGGCCGAAGGCCGGGAGGGGGCCGCGCGCAAGCCGCATAGAGGCCGTTTCCGCGCGCCGCGCGGCCCCTCCACCGCGTTCCGCGGTTCCCCTCCCCATCTGCGATGGGGAGGATAAGCACAACTCTAGTCGTCCCAGGCTTTCAGCGCTTCCAGGCAGAGTTCCAGCCCGGTGATGTCGCCGAAGGGATCGGGGGTCACGATCACGAACAGCCGGCGCGACTCGGCCCAGAGCAGCGTGGTCTCCGGCAGGTCGAGGTCTTCCACCGCGCAGTCGTTCCCATCCCGCCAAACGCCGGCGACGTCGGGAGATGCGCCCATCCAGGCTTCCACCCGGCTTCGGTAGTCGGCGTCGTCCTCATCCTCCAGGTTCATGTAGGCGAGCACCGGCTTGCCGAGCGCGCTTGCGAAGCCGACCTCGAACGCCGTTCCGGGATCGCAGCCGGGTCCGCGCCAGGGCGTCAGGTTGGCCACCACGGCGTCGGACGCCCGCAGGTTGGACAAAGCCCCCGCATAGGCTTGGCGCGCCTGCAGCTCGCCCGGCGGGGCGCTGAGGTCCACCTGATCGCCGGCCAGCCGCAGGGTCACCTCCGCCACCTCGCAGAGCGCGCGCTTGCGGGCGATGAGCCCGTCCACGTCGGGATAGTGGCGGTCGGGACCGGAGAGGTAGACGGTTTTCAGACGACGCATGGCAGGGCTACGAAGATGGCTCGCCGCTGCGTCCGTCAAGCCGATCGTTTAGAGACCAGCGCCTGCAAAGCCTCCCAGCGCGCCTCCGGATCGAGGGTCTCGATCCGGGGCCAGTCGGGCGTCTGGTTCCGGAACCAGGTGGACTGGCGCTTGGCGTAGCGTCGGGTCTGCATCTGCGCCGCCGCCAGCGCCTGCTCCAGGGTGGCGCGGCCCTCCACGGCGCTCGCGAACTCACGCACGCCGAGCGCCTTCATGATGGGCAGGGTCGCCGATGGCCGGCGGGCGAGCAGGGCGGCGACCTCCGCCATGGCGCCGTCCGCCGCTATGGCCCGCAGCCGCGCGTCGCAGCGGGCGTAGAGGGCGCTGCGATCGGGCTCCAGGACCACGCCGGCCCACGCATGGGGCGGGAGCGCCACGTCGGAGACCTTCGCTTGCCAGACGGGGAGGGGGACGCCGGTCGCCTCCACGACGCTGAAGGCCCGGATCAGCCTTTGGCGGTCTCCAGGATAGATGCGCCGGGCCGAGTCCGCGTCACGCTCGGCCAGGGTTGCGCGGAAGCGGGCCTCGCCGTCGGCGTCGAAGCGGACACTCGCCGCATCTCGCACGGCGAGCGGGACGGCTGGAATGTCGGCCAGCCCGGCGGTGAGCGCTGTGAAGTACAGCCCGGTCCCGCCGACGACGACCGCAGGCCGGCTGCGCGCGGCGATCGCGTCCAGCGCGCCTCGTGCAGCGCTCAGCCACCGACCGACCGACCAGGCCTCCAACGCGTCCGCCACGCCGTAGAGGTGGTGAGGCGCGTCGGCCATCTCGCCTGCGCTCGGGCGGGCGCTCAGCACGGCGAGGTCGGCGTAGAGCTGCATGGAATCGGCGTTGACGATCTCAGCGCCGAGCGCCTGCGCCAGCTGCAGCGCCAGGGCGGACTTGCCGCTTGCGGTGGGTCCGGCGATCAGCCAGACGCTTGGCCCCATGCTGTTCATCCTCACCCTGGTCGGCCCCGATCCGGTCGCCACGGCCGAGGCGGCGCTGCGCCTGCAGGCGGCAGCCCACATCGCCGGCGATCCGGGTCACCTCCGCCCGCTCGGACCCGGCGCCACCGAGTTCATGGTGGAGACCCGGACACCCGAGCGGCTTGCAGCCTTAGTCGAAGAGACGCTCGCGGGCGAGCCGGTCGACACCTGCCTGCAGCCGGCGGAGGGCCGGCGCAAGCGTCTGTTCCTGGCCGACATGGACTCCACCATCATCGGCTGCGAGTGCCTGGACGAACTGGCCGACTACGCCGGTGTGAAGGCGGAGGTCGCTGCGGTGACCGAGCGGGCCATGCGCGGGGAGATCGCCTTCGAGGGCGCGTTGCGCGAACGGGTCGCCAGGCTGAAGGGGCTGGATGCGGGCGTGCTGCAGCGCTGCTACGCCGAGCGGGTGCGGTTGAACCCCGGTGCGCGGACGCTGGTGCGCACGATGGCGGCGCACGGGGTGCTTTGCGTGCTGGTGTCCGGCGGGTTCGAAGCGTTCACCGCTCCGGTGGCGCAGGCGACGGGTTTCGCAATCCACCACGCCAACCGTCTGCTGGTCGATGGCGGTCGGTTGACCGGCGAGGTGGGCGAACCGATCCTAGGGCGCGAGGCGAAGCTGCAAGCGCTGCAGCGGCACGTGGAGGCGCTGGGCATAGGTCTGGATGCGGCGCTGACGGTGGGCGACGGGGCTAACGATCTGGCCATGATCGAGGCGGCGGGACTGGGCGTGGCCTATCGGGCCAAGCCGGTCGTCGCCGCCCGGGCGGACGCGCGACTGGACCATGCCGACCTCACCGCCCTGCTGTATTTCCAGGGCTACTCCGCTGAAACCTTCGTCTCGGACTGAGCTTCGACCCTGGCCAGCCGGGTGCTTGGCCTTCGCAGACGCTCGCGCATCACCAGCGTCAGCACGATCAGCGGGGTGGCGATTCCGGCCAGCAAAAGACCCAGCTCGGCCTGCCCGAGCCAGATCAGCACCGACAGGCCGACCGTGGCGTCGTCCGGATCGAACAGGGTGCGGCCGCCAACGTCCAGTCCTTGCGCCGTGGCGGTCTTGGAGACGTTGAGCTGGTAGAAGAGCCCCACCACCGACGCGCCGGCTGAGAGCCCGAGCGCTATGGCCGCCGGTCCCAGCGCCTGGCGAAGCCCCACGCCCAGGCCCACAAAGGCCAGCACCGTCGCCACGCAGTCGCAGGCCAGATCGTAGCGGTAGCCGGACGCGCTGGTCATCCCGGTCTGGCGCGCGAGCTCGCCGTCAGCGCGGTCGAGCATCAGCGAGACCAGGAACAGGCCTGCACCCACCGCGCGCGGGGTCCCGCCGATGGCGAAGCAGACGCCCGCCGCCAGGCCCGTTATCAGTCGCAAGGTGGTGAGCTGGTTGGGGGTCACAGGCGTACGCGCCAGCAGGCGCACCGGCGGACGCACCAGACTATGAAAAAGCGTATCGTGACTCACAGACTGTAATTGCGCCGCAGTCGCAATTTGTCGAGCGGCAATTCGCTGTCTTGAACCGCATGTGGCTTAGCGGGCAAAAAGCCGCTGGCGCACAAACCTCCCCGCGCTTGCGAGCGCCGGAGCAGACCGCCTTGAAGACCTCCCCCATCGCCCGCGTGGTGGCCGTGTGCTGCCGCTTCGCCGGACCGGTGGTGCTCGTGGGGTTGCTGCTGTCGGTGCTCTCGGTCTGGTACGCCTCCAGCCACTTCGCAATGTCGGCCGACACGGCCGCCCTGATCTCGCCCAAGCTGAAGTGGCGCCAGGATGGCCAGCGCATGGACAGCGCCTTCCCGCAAAACGACGATCTCACCGCCGTAGTCATCGATGGGCGGACGCCGGAGCTGGCGGAGGCGGCGGCCCAGAAGCTGACGACCGCGCTCCAGGCTCACCCAGGCCAGTTCCGCACCGTCCGCCGGCCGGACGGCGGCGCCTTCTTCCAGCGGGAGGGCTTGCTGCTGCTGCCGCTGTCGGAGGTGCAGAGCACCGTCAACCAGGTTCTGGCGGCGCAGGGGTTCCTCGGACCTCTGGCCGCCGACCCAAGTCTGCGCGGCGTGATGAACGCCATGGACACCGCCATGCTCGGCGTCCAGCACGGCCAAGCCACGCTCGTCCAGCTCGACAAGCCCATGGCGGGCTTGGCCGACGCCTTGGACCAGGTGGCGGCGGGTAAGCCGGCCTATTTTTCCTGGGAGGCTTTGTTCGCCAGCGGGCCTCACGCGGCGGGAACGCGCCAGTTCGTGCTCGTTCAGGCGCGGCTGGATTACAGCGCGCTGGAGCCCGGAGAGGTATCGAGCGCGACCATCCGCAGGATCGCGACCGCGCTGGCCCTCGACCCCGCTCATGGGGTGCGGGTCCGCCTAACGGGATCGGTGCCGTTGAATGACGAGCAGTTCGCCTCGCTGAAGCAGCGGGCCTGGCTGATCCCCATCGTGATGATCAGCGCCATGGTGCTGATGCTTTGGCTGGGCGTCCGCTCGGCCAAGCTGATCGGGGCGATCCTGCTGACCACGGTGGCGGGCCTACTGATCACCGCCGCCGTGGGCCTCGCCGCAGTGCACCGCTTCAACCTGATCTCGGTGGCCTTCATCCCGCTGTTCGTGGGGCTGGGGGTGGATTTCGGCATCCAGTTCAGCGTGCGCTATCGCGCCGAGCGCCTCACCCATCCCGAGCTGAAGGACGCCCTGGCGGCTGCGGGCGCGGGCGTCGGCGGCTCCCTGGCCCTGGCGGCGGCGGCCATCGCGCTGGCCTTCTTCGCCTTCCTGCCCACCAGCTATGTGGGCGTGTCAGAGCTCGGCGTGATCGCAGGCCTGGGCATGATCGTGGCCTTCGCCCTTGCGGTGACGCTGCTGCCGGCGCTGCTCATGCTGATGCGGCCGGCGGGCGAGACGCGTGAGGTGGGGCTGGCGTCGCTCGGCCCGCTGGACCTGTACCTCGTAGAGCGCCGCCGTCGCGTGCTGACCATCGCCGGCGTCACGGCGGTGGTGTGCTTGGCGCTGCTGAGCCTGGTGCGCTTCGACTTCAATCCGCTGCACATTCAGAACCAGCACGGCGAGGCGCTGACCACGGTGGACGACCTGCTGAAGGACCCGCAGCAGACGCCCAACACCTTGGACGTGCTCACCCCGTCGCTGGCCGAAGCGGACCGGCTGGCGGATCGTCTGAGCAAGCTGCCGGAAGTCTCCCAGGCGCTGACGCTGAGCACCTTCATCCCGCCGGACCAGACCCGCAAACTCGCGATCATCAGCGACGCCAGCCTGCTGCTCGATCCCACCTTGAACCCGTTCGAGACCCAGCCCGCCCCCACCGACACCGAAGTGGTGGCGAGCCTGACCCGTACGGCCGCCGATCTGCAACAGGCCGCGCATGGCGCGGCTGGCCGGCCGGCCGGCGACGCCCGCCGCCTGGCGGCCAGCCTTCAAAAGCTCGCCGCGGGCGCTCCCGCCCTGCG
>CAXTRP010000048.1:0-12632 GCA_964246615.1 uncultured Caulobacteraceae bacterium
GTCCGGATCGCTCAGCATCTCGAACAGCAACCCGCCGGTAACCGGGGTCGCTTCCAGCAACTTGACCTGCACCCGCGCGCCCAGCCGCCACCGTTTGCCCGAGCGCTCGCCCACCAGGGCATGCGCCCGGTCATCATGGACGAAGTACTCGGCCCCTAGCGATGACACCGGAACCAGCCCATCAGCTCCTGTGTCCTCCAGCCGCACGAACAGGCCGAACCGCGTAACCCCGGTTATCCGCCCCTCGAACATGGCGCCTTCGTGCTCGGACAGGAACGACGCCACATAGCGGTCGTTGGCGTCGCGCTCGGCGGCCATGGCGCGCCGCTCGCAGGCGGTGATGTGCTCGGCAGTCTCCGTCAGACGTGGCAGTTCGGCGTCGCTCAGGCCGTCGTCCCCCAGCTTTAACGCCCGGATCAAGGCGCGATGCACCACCAAGTCGGCGTAGCGGCGGATAGGCGAGGTGAAGTGGGCGTAGCGGTCTAGGTTCAGCCCGAAATGACCGATGTTGTCGGGCGAATAGACCGCCTGCATCTGGCTGCGCAGAACCACCTCGTTGACGATCTGGGCGTGCGGACCGCCCCGGGTCTCCGCCAGCAGGCCGTTGAAACGGCGGGTGGTGGCCGCCTCGCCCTTGCTCCATTTGATGCCGACCGTGGAAAGAAAATCGCCCAGGGCGAACAGCTTCTCCTTACTGGGAGTGTCATGGATGCGGTAGACGAGTGGGGTCTTCTTCTGCTCCAGGCTCTCTGCAGCGCAGACATTGGCCTGGATCATCATCTCCTCGATCAGCTTGTGCGCCTGGAGCGAGGCGCGCTTCTCGATGGAGACCACCTCGCCATCCTCGTTGAGCTTGATCCGGCGCTCCTCCGACTCGATTTCCAGCGGCGAGCGCGCTTCACGTCCGGCTTTCAGCGCCGTGTAGGCCGCCCAGAGCGGTCGCAGGATCGGCTCCAGCAAGGGTCCGGTCTGGTCGTCGGGATCGCCGTCGATGGCGGCCTGCGCCTGCTCGTAGGACAGCTTGGCGGCCGAGCGCATCAGCCCGCGGGTGAAGCGGTGGCGAACCTTGCGGCCATGACGGTCGAACTGCATCTGCACGGCGAAGCAGGCCCGATCCTGGCCTTCCACGAGGCTGCAGAGCCCCGCCGAAAGCCGCTCCGGCAGCATCGGCTCAACCCTGTCGGGAAAATAGACCGAGTTGCCCTTGCCCCACGCCGCCCGGTCGAGCGCCGAGCCTGGGCGCACGTAGGCGGCGACATCGGCGATGGCGACCCAGACCACAAAGCCCCCCTCGTTGGCGGAATCCTCATCTGGGTGCGAATAGACGGCGTCGTCATGGTCGCGGGCGTCTGCGGGGTCGATGGTGATCAGCGGTAAGTCTCGCAGGTCCTCTCGCCCGGCGAGCGTCGGCGGTCTGGCGGCCAGCGCCTCCTGTTCAGCGGCTTCGGGAAAGCCGGTGGGGATGCCGTGGCTGTGGATGGCGATCAGGGATGCGGCGCGAGGCTGGTCCTCCCGACCGACGACCTCCAGCAGGCGGCCGGGCTTTGGTCCGTAGCGGTGCTCGGGATGGCCTGACCCCGGCTGGGCGACCACCAGATCGCCGTCCCGCACCGTTTCCGCATCCTCGCCGGTGAGCAGCAGGACCTCCTTGGACTTGCGGTCCACAGGCTCCACCCGCGTTTCCCGGCGCCCTTTGCGGATCACGCCCAGGATTTTATGAGCGCTCTGACCGAGCCTCTTGATCAGGCGCGCTTCGGTCTCCCCGCCTTCGCGCTGAACGAAGCGGACTAACACCCGATCGCCCAAGCCGGGTGCGCCCGCCGCCTTCTCCGCTCCCGCATCCGGCGCCAGCCGTACCAGCGGCGCATCCGCACCGGCGTTGGCGAGGCGGACGAACAGCTCGCCGTCGGCGTCGCGCTCGGTCACGTCCGCAACGCCTACGGGAGGCAGGCCGCCACCCTCCGCCACCCCCTTGCGCCCGCGTCGGCCCAGGCCGCCATCCGCCTGCATAGACTTCAGTAGGATGCGGAGGTCGCGCCGGTCCGCCCCCTTCAGGGCGAAGTGACGTGCGATCTCAGCGACATTGGTCTCGCCCGCTTCACGGATGAACTGCGCGAGCGCGTCGCGGGAGGGCAGGGCAGCGGATAGGGCCATGTCCGCCGCCGGTTGGAAGCGGGCGGACTTGGGGCGGCGACGAGTCGGAGATTTGGCCATTGATGTGCATATGGGGTCTGCCGCGGCGGGGCCTGCATCGGTAATGCAAAACACCGAGCCGTAGGCTTCAGCGCGGTGGCGCGCGACGACGTCTTGCCATCTCGCGTGCATCGCGGCACACCGCCCGCTTATCTGAGGTCGCCATGTCCATAGACGCCGCCACAGTGCGCCGGGTCGCCCACCTCGCGCGCATCGCCGTTCCCGAAGCCAGGCTGGAGCCGCTGGCCCAGGAACTCAGCGGCATCTTGGATTGGATCGACCAGCTGAACGAGGTGGACACCGACGGCGTGGCGCCCATGACTTCCTGCGTCGCCGTGGCGCTGCCCATGCGCGAGGATGTGGTCACCGATGGCGACAAGCGCGACCAAGTGCTGTCCAACGCGCCCAAGTCGATCGGCGGCTTCTTCGTCGTGCCCAAGGTGGTGGAATGAGCGCGCCTGAACTTACCGGCCTGACGCTCAGGGGGGCGCGGGACGGCCTCGCCGCCGGCCGCTTCTCCGCCGCGGAGCTGGCGCAGGCTCACCTCGACGCCATCGCTGCGGCCAACCCGCACCTCAACGCTTTCGTCCTGCAGACGCCGGAGAAGGCGATCTCCATGGCGCGGGCGTCCGACGAACGCCGCGTGAGGGGCGAAGCTGGCCCTCTGGAAGGGATCTGCCTGGGGGTGAAGGACCTCTTCGCCACCGAAGGCGTGCGCACCACCGCAGGCTCGAAGATCATAGGAGACTTTGTGCCGCCCTATGAGTCCACCGTTTCTGCCAACCTGTGGCGGGACGGTGCGGTGATGCTGGGCAAGCTGAACATGGACGAGTTCGCCATGGGCTCGTCGAACGAGACCTCCGCCTTCGGGCCGGTGACCAACCCGTGGCGAGTTGCGGGGTCCAACCAGGCGCTGACACCCGGCGGGTCTTCGGGTGGATCGGCGAGCGCGGTGTCGGCCGCCTTGTGCCTGGGCGCCACCGCCAGCGACACCGGCGGCTCCATCCGGCAGCCGGCGGCCTTCACCGGCACCGTAGGGATCAAGCCGACCTATGGCCGCTGCTCGCGTTACGGCATGGTGGCGTTCGCCAGTTCGCTGGACCAGGCTGGCCCCATCGCCAAGACGGTGGAGGATGCAGCTATCCTGCTGACGTCCATGGCTGGGCACGATGCCAAGGACTCCACGTCGCTGGATGTCGAGACTCCCGATTTCGCCAGCTTCCTTGGCGGCTCGCCCAAGGGTCTGCGCATCGGCGTGCCCAAGGAGTACCGGCTCGACGGCATGCCCGAGGAGATTGCGCGTCTTTGGGATCGAGGCGTTGCTTGGCTGAAGGACGCGGGCTGCGAGATCAAAGAGGTCAGCCTGCCTCACACACGCTACGCCCTGCCGGCCTACTACATCGTGGCTCCGGCCGAGGCGTCCTCGAACCTTGCTCGCTACGATGGAATGCGCTTCGGCCTGCGGGTCCCTGGGGCATCCCTGACTGAGGTCTACGAACACTCGCGGGCCGATGGATTTGGTGAAGAGGTGAAGCGGCGCATCCTGATGGGCGCCTATGTGCTGTCGGCTGGCTACTACGACGCCTATTACCTGAAGGCCCAGAAGGTGCGCCGCCGGATATCCGAGGACTTTGACGCCGCCTTCCAGGAGGTCGATGCCCTGTTGACACCGACCGCGCCTTCGGCGGCGTTCGCGCTTGGCGATCGCGTGAGCGACCCGCTCGCCATGTACCTGAACGACGTCTTCACCGTGACGGTGAACCTGGCGGGTCTGCCGGGCATCAGCGTTCCCGCGGGACTGGACGCGTCGGGCCTGCCGCTCGGTCTTCAGCTGATCGGTCGGGCGCTGGACGAGGGCACGCTGTTCACGCTCGCCAGCGCTGTGGAACAGGCGGCTGACTTCCGCGCCAAGCCCGCGGCTTGGTGGTGACCGGTAGGCAAGATGTCCTTACGCTCTAAGTCAGGCCTTCACTTCGGTGGCCTTTCCCCTCGATGATCGGTGCTGACTCGACGCGCTTGAGCCGCCTGCTGCTGGCCGCCTCGCCGTTCATGTTGATTGCGCTGGGAGGGTGGTGTCTCGTCCGATCGCCCTGGCCGGCGATCTGGCGGCTGATGCTGAAGGGCGAGCACGTCCAGGTCGTCTACACGTGGACGACGGTGGGCTTGCCGGCCGTCACCACCGTCTGCTTCGCCCTGGCCATCGTTATCTCGATCAACATCAAGCGGCCGGACGCCTAAGGCGAAAGGCGACCACCGACCTAAAGCGCGGCGATCACCATCGCCACGCGTTGGTAAAGCGCGCGTGAAAACCGGCTGATCGTGCGACCGCCGGCCGTCAGCGGGTTGGCGGACCTGGGCGTCTCGCCCGTCAGGCTGACCTGGATCAGATCTGCCTGAACGTGGTCGAGCGTCTTGGGCTTGATGCGGCCGTGAGAAAGCCCAGCCAGCCTGGTCAGGGTCAGGCCCTTGAACATCGAGTATTCAGGTCGCTTGCAAAGACCTGGAAGGTCCTTGTCGAGCACAGCCCGACCTTGCGGATTGGCGGCGATCACAGCGATCGGCATGTCGACCGACAGCGTCTTGCCCGCCGCCTTGTCGGCGCCTGCAGGTTCTGTTGCGTCCGTGAGTGGTGCGCCCAGGTCATCGGGGGCGGCCATGTCGGCCGGTGCGGGTTTGAAAGCCTCCGCTGAAAGCGGAGCCGCCCGCTCCTGCGCGAGCGTTGGAGCCGCTACACACAGGCCGATGGCTGCGAACACGACGCACGCGTGATGAAGGACGGGTAGCCTGAGCACGGCTGTGTCTCCCTCTGGACTTGGTTATGGGACGCTGACTCGATCACGGCACCAGAAACATCATACGCTCTTTTTCTTCGAGCATGTTGCGGTTTCGCTACAAGTCCGACGCTGGCGTCCGCCCCTGCGGGAGCTTAACAACGCGCAGTGATGACGAGGTCTGCGATGAGCGAGCGCGCGCCATACCGAGTGACCGGCCGCACGGGTGAGTGGGAGGTGGTCATGGGGCTGGAGGTGCACGCCCAGGTCGCCTCCAAGGCGAAGCTGTTTTCCGGCGCGGCCACGGCTTTCGGCGCTGGACCTAACGAGCACGTCAGTCTGGTGGACGCGGGCTTCCCCGGCATGTTGCCCGTGATCAACCGCCACTGCGTGGAGCAGGCGGTGCGAACGGGGCTTGGGCTACGCGCGCAGATCAACCTCAGTTCGCGTTTCGACCGTAAGAACTATTTCTACCCTGACCTGCCCGCAGGCTATCAGATCAGCCAGTTCAAGGACCCGATCGTCGGCGAGGGCGAGCTGGTGGTCCAGCGCGACGACGGCTCCAGCTTCAGCGTGGGCATCGAGCGGCTGCACCTGGAGCAGGACGCCGGAAAGAGCATCCACGACCTGGATCCCCATTGGACCTATGTGGACCTGAACCGGTCTGGCGTGGCGCTGATGGAGATCGTCTCGCGCCCCGACCTGCGCAGCCCCGAGGACGCGGCGGCTTACGTGAAAACCTTGCGCGCCCTGGTGCGCCGACTGGGCACCTGCGACGGCGACATGGAGAAGGGCAACCTGCGCGCCGACGTGAATGTCTCGGTGCGCAAGCCAGGCGCGCCGCTCGGCACGCGCTGCGAGATCAAGAACGTCAACTCCATGCGCTTTATCCAGCAGGCCATCGTCTACGAGGCCGCGCGCCAGGTCGAGGTGCTGGAGGAGGGCGGCTCCATCACCCAGGAGACGCGGTTGTTTGATGCCGGCAGGGGTGAAACGCGGTCCATGCGCTCCAAGGAAGAGGCGCACGACTACCGCTACTTCCCCGATCCGGACCTCCTGCCGCTGGAGATCGATCCGGACTGGGTGAAGGCCATCGAGGCCACCCTGCCGGAGCTGCCGGACGCGCTGCGCGCCCGGCTGCAGTCGCAGTACGGGCTGTCACCCTACGACGCCCGGGTGCTGGCGGCGGACCATGTGCTCGCCGACTATTTCGAAACGGCCTCCAAGGGGCGAGACGCCAAGCTCGTCGTCAACTGGGTCTCCAACGACTTGGTGGGCCGTCTGGGCAAGGCCGAGCAGGACATCGGAGATAGCCCCATTTCGCCGGCGGATATCGGCGAACTGGTCGGCCTGATCGAGGACGGCGTGATTTCCTCCAAGATCGCCAGAGACGTGTTCGAGCGTATGTGGGCAGGCGAGGGGGCTCCCAAGGCCATCGTCGAGGCGCACGGGCTGGTCCAGGTCAATGATACCGGCGCGCTAGAGGCCGTCGTGGATCGTCTGATCGCCGCCAACCCCGAGAAAGCCGCCGCCGTGAAAGCCAAGCCTCAGGCGGTAGGCTGGTTCGTCGGCCAGGTGATGAAGGAGACTCAGGGCAAGGCCAATCCCGCGGCAGTCAATGCGTTGCTGCAGGCCAAGCTCGCCTGATACTCGCCATGCGGCAAAAGCGTTGGCTGAAAACCCCGGATTGATTGGTTCGATTGGTCCGTCTAAGTCCGGCTCGCACAGGGGAGTGGGGCGGGTCGCATGAACATAGTATCCAAGTTGGGCCGTCAGGTGGGACCGACTGCCGTCATTCTATCAGCCATGTTCTCGAGTGCATGTTCCACGGTTATGGAAGCGCGGCGGCCTGATCCTGTCGACCTTCACAGGTACGCGCTCGGACAGCGTAGAATCGATATCATCTCGAAGCTGGGCACGCCGACAGGTACGGTGCAGGACGGCCTCAATTCGTGCGATGTCTATAAGCTTTACACCAACGGCATTGGCCGTGCAGGTAAAGGCGCCGTGATACTCGGCGAAGCCGCCGCCGACTTCTTCACCCTCGGCTTAGCCGAAGTGGTAACGACGCCTGGCGAAGCGATGACTAAAAACAAGCTGCATACAGTGCTCGCCTGCTACTCTCCCGATGGCACGTTGGCATCGCTCACCGACGAGGGTAAGAGCGTGATGACCATGCCGGTTTCATCTGCCATGCCATCGACGCAACAAATTCAGGCTAGCCCGAACGGACCGGCCGTAAGATAGTCCCCATCGCCGCTACCAATTTGTAAAACGCCAAGCTTACATGCGGCCGCGGCGAGCCGATCAACCCCGATTGTCTTCACGACCAGAAGACGCCGTAAGCCACATCCATGACCTCGCTGGTGTAGACGTTGACCAGTAGCGCGCCCGACGCGTTTCTGCAGTGCGGGTCAAGGTCGTAACCGTCGAAGCCGGCGAGGTAGGCGTCGGTCAGGAACAGTGCGGGCAGGAAGGCTCCTGCGCTCCAGCGGCGATAACCCAACCGCCAGGATGTCGGAACGGCGCGGCGGGAAACCGGCCAAAGTTTTGGCGTTTCCAGCCGCTCTCCCCGTCGATAATGCTATTGACCGGCATAAATCAGTTTACGGTTCCGGCGCCGGCTGCCGCGATCTTCACATCCTGATCATCTTGATTTCTAATGCTTAACCAAGCGCGTGAGCAATATTAGGCAGATTGCGATTGGCGCTTCATCATGATCGCCCGCTTAACCTTATGTTCAGGCAGGATCGACTTTGGTGATCGGGACATAGATCACCGGCGCCGAACGCGACCGGGTGGAGAGCGGACCATGCAGACCGAAGTCATCGCCGTCGCCGAACCCTGCGACGCCATCCCCCTGCCACAGCCGGGTTCCACCGGCGACGAGCTGCTCAAGATGGGCCTGCTGTACTCGACCGGTCAGGGCGGTGCTCCGCTGGACTATGTGTCGGCCCACATGCTGTTCAACCTGGCGGCCATGCGCGGCTCGGAAGAGGCCAAGCACTACCGCCGCGAGCTGAGCCAGGAAATGGATCGCGACAGCGTCGCCGAAGCCCAGCGCGCCGCCCGCCAGTGGCTCGTCGCCTCCTGATCCCGACCCTTACGGCGATGCGCCGTACAGGCCGCCCGTCAGAGCGTAGCTGAAGCTGACCGGAACCAGGTCGCGGAAATACTGCTGCACGAACAGGTCGGCGTTGCCGATGGGCGTGCGGGGAACGTAGATCACATCGAAGCGGCGCAGCGGCACGGCGTCTGTAGTCGGCGCGTTGAAGGTGGCCTCGCGCAGGTCGACCTCGCGCATCATCGGCCGCCCTCCCGGGCCGCGGCGGATAACGATGACGTTGTGGCGCTTGGCGACATTGGTGAAGCCACCGGCCATCACTACCGCCTGCAGCGTGTTGATGTCGCCAGGCATGTCGTAGACGCCGGGCTTAATCACCTCTCCTCCCACAAACACGCGCAATGGCATGGCCGTGCGCACCGCCACGTCCACCAGCGGGCGCACCAGAAGCGGCCCGTATGCCTGAGACAGTGCGCCTTGCAGGTCGGGCACGGAGCGATCCGCCGCCATAACCGGCGTCACCAGGGGCAGGGCGATCCGGCCGTCAGGACCCACGGTGACCTCCCGGTTCAGCTCAGGCGCCGAGGGAAAGGCCACGTCGAGCACGTCGCCTGGATACATCCTGTAGGCGGGCTCGCTCGGCGCGAACGTCGCATAGCCTATGTTGGTGAACGGTGCGCCAGCCAGCGGACTGGTGTGATTGATCCCCGCCGTGCAGCCGCTGACCGCGATCAGCAGGCTTGTGCCGGCGGCGACGTTGCGGGTTCGGCGAAAGCGGCGAGGCCGGGGCATCGGGTAGGGGTCCGGCTCTGCTGAACGGGTCACGCCCCATACTTATGGTTAATCGGTAAGGATCGGTTAAGCGCGTTCCCGCACGCTCAGGTCGGCAAGCCTGATCGGACCCTAGTCACATGCAAAACGCCTGGGCATGGCGGAACACCCCCGCCGAGCCCTTCGCCGCTCCGGTTCCCGGGACTGTGCGTTACAGCGCGCAGGACCTGCTGGCCATGCTGTGGCGAGAGCGGGGGCTGATGCTCGGCGTGTTTCTGGGCCTCGGCCTGCTCGGCCTGCTTGCGGCGCTGACCCTGAAGAGCACCTACCAGGCCCATTCCAGCCTGTTGATCCGCCTCAGCCCGGAGTACGTCTACAACCCTCGCGTCGGCGACGCGGCGCGCGGGCTGGCGCCGGAGGGCGACTCGGTGGTCCAGTCCGAGAGCGAAATCCTTGGCAGTGCAGGCCTGAAGGCTCGGGTGATCGCCGACATAGGCTTGCCGCGCCTCTACCCGAAGCTCGCCAAGGCCTATGCCAGCGCCTCGCCCGACAAGCGCAAGGACATCGAAGGGGCCGCCATCAAGGCCATGGGCGGGGCGTTGAAGATCGGCACCGCGCCGGCCGATCCCGTGGTGCAGCTGACCTACAACGACCCCGACCCGCAGCGCGCCGCCTTGGTGCTGAACACCCTGGTGGACGAGTACCTTCGCTATCGCACCACGGTGCTGATGTCGCGGGACGCCGGGGTGATCGGCCAGCAGGCGACCGACTTCGAGGCTCGCCTCGCCTCTGCCGATGCCGCCTACACCAAGTTCCTGGCCGACAACGGGGTCAGCGACTTCGACACCGAAAAGACAGCGCTCAGCGCCATTTACAGCCAGCTCCTCACCGACAGCTACAACGTCACAGCCCAGCTCAGCGAGTCGGAAGGCAGGCTTGGCGCCACTGCCGCCGAATTCGGCCGCACGCCGGCCGAGATCGGCCTCTCGCGCGACCTGGACCACGTGGCCGCCGACAAGCTCATCACGCTGCGGCTGCAGCGCCAGGACCTGCTGTCCCGCTACACCCAGCAGGCGCCGCCCGTGCAGGACGCCCAGCGCCAGATCGGCGAGCTGGAGGCCCTGAACGCCTCGGGCCAGTCCACAGGCCCGGGCGCCAAGCGCGTCGGCGTCAACCCGGTGTTCCAGACCCTGCAGACCGAGCGGAACCAGCTTCAGGCGGAGGCCGCATCGCTGCGCGCCCGCAAGGGCGCTCTGGCCGCCGAGCTGGCGGAGGTCAGCGCACGCCGCCAGAAGCTGAACGACCTGCAGCCCCGCTATGACGACCTGCTGCGCCAGCGCGACCTGCTCGCCGCCAACGTCAAGAGCTTCCTGCAGCGCCAGCAGGAGAGCCAGGCCCAGCAGTCCATCGCCTCCAGCCAGGGCGACGGCAATGTCCGCGTGCTGGAGCGTGCGCTGCCCCCCACCACCGGGACCAGCCTGCGCAAGCCGGTGATGGGCCTGACCCTGGCGTTCGCCGCCTTCAGCGCGCTCTGCGCCGGCCTGCTGAGAGCGTTCCTGCGGCGCGGCATCCCCACGGCTGCCTTTGCGGAGCGGTCGCTGGGCCTGCCGGTGCTGGCGTCGCCGGGCTTCAAGGCGGCGCGCGCCTGATCCGGATGGCGCTCCGGCCCGTGCAAAACTGGGCGGCTTGAGCCTATGCTGGATCGTGCGCGCAGCTCTGAGTCGGCCATGGTGGACCTGAGTTCGGAGATGGCCGAGCTCTGCGGCCGGCTGTCCGCGGTGCCGGGGGGGCCGGGCCGGGTGTTGCAGTTCGTGGCCGCAGGAGCCGGGGAGGGCACCTCCACCGTCGCCCGGGAGTTCGCCCGCTTCGCCGCCCAGGACGCCCGCCGGGGCGTCTGGCTGGTGGAGCTGGACCTGTTCAGGGGCGAGCATCACGCCGCCATCGCCGCCGATCCGGCCCGCTATGGCCGGCTGGGCGAGCCCACCCGGGCCAGCCCCAACGAGTCGAGCTTCTTCAGCGTGGACCCCAAGCTGACCGGCGTGGACGGCCGCAGCTGGCCGGACGTGCGCTACCTGGACGCCTATCCGGTGGGGGAAAAGCGCTGGTGGATCACGCGCTTCCGGCGGGAAGCTCTGAAGCCCGGGCAGGACGTGCGCATCCTCAACACGCCCGCCTACTGGAACACGCTGCGCGCCCACGCCGACTATGTGGTCATCGATGCCCCCGCGCTCGCCCGCTCGCCCGCCGCCCTGGCCATAGCGCCGCTGGCCGACGCCAACCTGCTGGTGGTCTCGGGCGACCAGGGGCGTGACGTGAGCGGCGCGCAACGGCTGAAAACCGCCCTGACCGAAGCAGGCGGCCGCTGCGCAGGCGTGGTGTTCAACCGCGCCCCCGCCGCCCCGCCCCGCTTCCTGAGCCAGTTCCTGCCGTAAAAACCCTGCAGAAACAGGGGTCGCACCCCCTCCGCAGGCCATCCAACTCCTGCTCAAACAGCACCAGAACCCCATCGAACAGGCGCTGATCAGGGTCGAAAAGGGCGCCAAAGGCGCCTGAAACCGCACTCCAACGGCGCCCCAAGCCAACTCCCGGCCCCCTTGAAGGCAGATGCAGAGCCAACCCCGACCTCCTGCCGCGACCTCCTGCGTCCCCCTCCGCGTTGCCCGTCCGTCCAAACGGGATAAGCTGAGCCGTTGAGGAAAGTGACCCTACGTTGAGCCAGCTTCTGATCACCCAGTATCTCAACCGGCTCTCGCGCTTGCGCCAGATCACCGGCGCCGACCGCGAGACCCAGGTCCGGGCCGCCTTCCAGCGCCTGCTCGAGGACTGGGGCGAGGCGAAGAAGCTGACCTTCGTGGCCGAGTACGACTATCTCGGCCCGGCGCGAAACGTCTGTCGGGTAGACGGCGTGCTGCTGCAGTCGCTGCGCGCCCCCTTCGGCTGGTGGGAGGCCAAGGACAGCAAGGACGACCTGCAGGAGGAGATCACCAAGAAGCTCCGCAAGGGCTATCCCCAGGACAACATCATCTTCGAGGACGGCCGCTAGGCCGTGCTGATCCAGCACCGCCGCCAGTGCGAGCCCGTCTCCACCACCGATCCCGTGGCGCTGGGCGCCATGCTCAAGCAGTTCTTCGACTACGAGCCGGAGACCAGCCGCCGGTTCCGCAAGGCCGTGGACCAGTTCAAGACCGACCTGCCCGCCGTGCTGCATGAGCTGCGCGGCCGCATCGTCACCGCCTATGCCGACAACCCGGCCTTCGTCGAGGCGGCGCGCGCCTTCCTCGCCCACGCCAAAGAGACCATCAACCCCGCCATCGTCGACGACGACGTGCGCGAGATGTTGATCCAGCACATCCTGACCGAAGACATATTCGCGCGCGTGTTCAACGAGGGCGAGTTCCACCGGGAGAACAATGTTGCGCGGGAGCTCTACAAGCTGGAGCACCTGTTCTTCCGCGGCGACGTGCGCAAGGCGACGCTCGCGGCTCTGGAGCCCTATTACGCCGAGATCAAGTCCACCTCGGCCCAGATCGCCAGCCATCAGGAGAAACAGCGGTTTCTGAAGGCGATCTACGAGGACTTCTACAAGGTCTACAACCCCAAGGCCGCCGACCGGCTGGGCGTGGTCTATACGCCGAGCGAAATCGTCAAGTTCATGGTGGAGAGCACCGACTGGCTGTGCCAGCGCCACTTTGGCCGCAGCCTGATCGACCGCGACGTCCAGATCCTGGACCCCGCCACCGGCACGGGCACCTTCATCGTGGAGCTGATGGAGCATTTTCGCGGCCAGCCGGAAAAGCTCGCCCACAAGTACCGCGAGGAGCTGAACGCCAACG
>CAXTRP010000049.1:0-12551 GCA_964246615.1 uncultured Caulobacteraceae bacterium
GGTGACGTCCGGCGGCCAAGCCCGGGTGTCCGTCTTCCCCACCGGGAACTCCAACAACAACGCCGTGCTGGCGCGCTTCACCCGTGCGGTGCGGGCCGTGGCGCCGGACGCCGTCGGAACGCCCCTGTCCATCCAGGAGGCCGGGCGCACCATCTACACCGCCTTCATCGAGGCGGGCCTGATATCGCTGGTGGTCATCGTGGCGCTGCTGCTCGCGGTGCTTCGGAACATACGCGATGTAGCGCTGACCCTTGCGCCTATCCTGCTCACGGGATTGCTGACGCTGGCCACCTGCGTGGTGATCGGCCAGCCGCTGAACTTCGCCAACATCATCGCCTTCCCGCTGCTGCTGGGCATCGGCGTGGCCTTCAACATCTACTTCGTGATCGCCTGGCGGAACGGGGAGACCAACCTGCTCCGCTCGAGCCTGGCGCGTGCGGTGCTGTTCAGCGCCCTGACCACAGGCGCCTCCTTCGGCAGCCTGATTCTGTCGCCGCATCCGGGCACATCGGGGATCGGCGAGCTGTTGCTGATCGCCCTGGGCTGGACGCTCGTGACCGCCCTGCTGTTCGAGCCCGCCCTGCTTGGGCCGCCTCCCGTCAGGCGCTAGGCGCCTTGGGCGATGCTCTGGAACAGGATCGCGCCGTCGGCTGACCCCAGCTCCGGCTCGAAGGCGCGGTCTGGGTGGGGCATGATGCCCAGGACATTGCCGTCGCCGTTCACCAGGCCCGCGATCGCGTGCGAGGAGCCGTTCGGATTGTCGAGGTAGCGGAAGACCACCCGGCCTTCACCCTCCAGGCGATCCAGTGTTTCCTGGTCGGCGAAGTAGTTGCCCTCGCCGTTGCCGACCGTCATCACCGCCTGCCGCCGCTCGCCGAAGCCTCTTGTGAAGCGGGTGTCCGCATTCTCGATGCGCAGAGCCACCGGCTTGCAGACGTACTTCAACGCCGCATTGCGCAACAGCGCGCCCGGCAGCAGGCCGGCCTCGCACAACACCTGGAAGCCGTTGCAGACGCCCACCACCGCCACTCCGCGCCCGGCCGCCTGCACCACCGGCGCCATCACCGGCGACAGCGCCGCCATGGCCCCGCATCGGAGGTAATCGCCGTAGGAGAAGCCGCCGGGCAGCACGATCAGGTCGAGCCCGTCGGGCAGGGTGCTCTCCCCATGCCAGACCATCTGCGGCCGCTCGCCGGTGGAGCGCTCGATGGCCACGGCGCAGTCGCGGTCGCAGTTGGAGCCCGGGAACACGACGACGGCGGACTTCACGGTGCGGGCTCCTTCATGAAGGCGGTGAAGTCGGACCACTGCTCAACGCGGAAGGCGCGGATGTCGCGCACGGAAGGCGCAAACCAAGCGAGCGCTTTCAAGGCGTTCATCGCCGAGGTGAGATTGGCGAGATCCTCACGCTCGCAGACGTAGACGCTTCCTTGCACCCACACGAAGCCGAAGCTGCGCAGCACGGCCGCGATGTCAGCGTAGGCCTGCGACGCCCTGCGAGGATGATGCAGGTTCGTCTGTTCCGTAGATAAATCGAAAGCGACGGCGAACATCAGGTCGCCAGCGGATCGGCGAGCACATCTGCGACATCCACGCTGACCTGCTCACCGGTTTGAACCAGTTCAACGACCGCCTTCAGCCCCTCGACCCTTAGAACCTCGTAGACGGGTCCGAACTCGCCGAAGCTGCGAAACCTCGCCACACCCGCAAAGGCGTCGTCCCGCCGGAACTCCGCCGCCTCTTCCGCCACCCCGTTCATCATCCGATCTCCAGCCGGTAGCTTTCGATGACCATGTTAGCGAGCAGCCGCTCGCACATGGCGCGCACTTTCGTTTCGGCCTTGTCTCGGGGCTCGTCGGCCAGGTCGAAGGCGATGGTCTTGCCGACGCGTACGTCGCCCACATCGCCAAAGCCCAGGCCGTGCAGGGCGCCTTCGATGGCCTTGCCCTGAACGTCCAGCACGCCCGGCTTCAGGAACACCTCTACCTTGACCTTCATCTCGAAGCCCTCACGAGGTGACGCCTCCCTCGATCACCCGCGGCATCTCCTTCATGATGCCAAGCCGGCGCGCCACCTCGGTGTAGCTCTCGATCACGCCGCCGAGGTCGCGGCGGAAACGGTCCTTGTCGAGCTTCTCGTTGGTGATGGTGTCCCACAGCCGGCAACTGTCCGGGCTGATCTCGTCGGCGAGCAGCACCTTGGCGAAGTCGCCCTCCCACACCCGTCCGTACTCGATCTTGAAGTCCACGAGCGTGATGCCCACCGCCCCGAACATGCCCGACAGGAAGTCGTTCACCCGCAGCGTCAGCGCCAGCATGTCGTCGATCTCCTGGGTGGAGGCCCAGTTGAAGGCGGTGATGTGCTCCTCGGTCACCAGGGGATCGTTCAGCGCGTCGTTCTTATAGTAGAACTCGATGATGGAGCGGGGCAAGGCCTGGCCTTCCGGCAGGCCCAGGCGGGTGGACATGGAGCCGGCCGCGATGTTGCGGCACACCACCTCCAGCGGGATGATCTCCACTTCCTTGATCAACTGCTCGCGCAGGTTCAGCCGCCGGATGAAATGGTTTTGCACGCCGATGGTGTTCAGCCGCGTCATGATGTATTCGGAGATGCGGTTGTTGATGACGCCCTTGCCCTCCAGCACCGCTTTCTTCTGGGCGTTGAAGGCGGTGGCGTCGTCCTTGAAGTACTGGATCAGGGTGCCGGGCTCAGGTCCTTCATAGAGGATCTTGGCCTTGCCTTCGTAGATCTTCTTGCGGCGGGTGGTCATCGGGGCGCTTCCAAGGGCGGCCGCAGACGGGAGGACGATGCGGTGCGCGATCGCCCGCGCTCACGCGTTCCAGCCGCGACTCCGCGCCCATATAGGGCGATTGCGGAGCCTAAGGAACGGGATTCCTCAGGCCGCCCTGCTGAGCAGGCGAGCGTGCGGCTGTTCATCGCTTGCAAAGGTGCGTGCGTTAGGGCTCCTGCCCTGCTGGCCTGAGCCCGAAGGGCGGCGCGGAGTCTTGAGAACATGGCGAACGCCGATCGCCCGATGGGCCGGTCTGGCGGCGGAAGGTCTGGCGGCGGAACCGGCGGACGTCCGTCACCGCGCCGAAGCCTTCTCGGCGCCCTGGTCTACTGGGCGGTGGTCCTGGGCGTCTGGGTCCTGATCTTCATCGCCGCCTTCGTGCTGGTGTTCTCCCGAGGCCTGCCGGACACCTCCAAGCTCTACGACATCCACCGCCAGCCCTCGATCAGCTATCTGGACCGCAACGGGGCGCTGCTCTCGGTGCGGGGCAGCCAGTATGCGCCCCCGGTGGACATCGATTCGCTGCCCGTCTACGTGCCGGCCGCCTTTGTGTCGGTAGAGGATCGGCGCTTCTACCAGCACTGGGGCTTTGACCCGATCGGCATTGGGCGCGCGGTTGTGGCGGACATCCACCGCGGCCACGCGGCGGAGGGCGCCTCCACCATCACTCAGCAGCTTGCGCGCAACCTGTTCCTGACGCCGGACCAGAACATGAAGCGCAAGGTCCAGGAGGTGCTGCTGGCCGTATGGCTGGAGCACCAGTACAGCAAGAAGCAGATCCTGGCGCTGTATCTGAACCGCGTCTACTTCGGCGCCGGCGCCTACGGCATCGAGTCCGCCTCGGAGACCTTCTTCAACAAGCCGGCGAGCAAGCTTTCCATAGGCGAGGCGGCGCTGTTGGCGGCGTTGCTGAAGTCGCCCACCCACTACTCTCCCGTCAACGAGCAGGAGCGGGCAGGCCGACGCGCCACCATCGTGCTCGACAAGATGGTGGAGACCCACGCGATCACCCCTGAACAACGCGACGAGGCCCTGTCCCATTCGGTGCGCGTGTCGCCGGCGCTCGCCACGCAGCACGCCCAGTACTTCGTGGACTGGGTGGACGCCCAGGTGCGCAAGATCGTCGGCCAGCCCACCACCGACTTGATCGTGGAGACCACGCTCGACCTTCCCATCGACAGCGCCGCCGAGGCCGCCGCGCGAAACGTGGTGGCCCGTGACGGCCATCTCGGCGTCCAGCAGGCGGCGGTGGTGGCGCTGGACGGTGGCGGGCGGGTGCGGGCGCTGATCGGTGGCGTCAGCTACGCCGACAGCCAGTTCGATCGCGCCATCGACGCCCGCCGCCAGGCCGGCTCCGCCTGGAAGCCCTTCGTCTATCTCACCGCGCTGGAGAATGGCCGCACCCCCCAGACCCTGGTCACCGACGAGCCGGTGACCATCAATGGCTGGACGCCGCACAATTTCGAGCCGGAGTATCTGGGATCGATCACCCTGGCCGAGGCGCTGCAGCGCTCGATCAACACCGTGGCGGCCAAGCTCGCCGATGAGGTGGGCCGCGACAAGGTGGCCGATACCGCCCGCGCGCTCGGGATCACTTCGCCCATCAACACCGACCCGGCCATGGCGCTGGGCACAAGCCAGGTCAGCCCGCTGGAGATGGCCCAGGCCTATGACAGCTTCGCCAACGGCGGCCGTGCGGTGCAGGCCTACGCCATCGAGCGCATCCGCACCCGCGACGGCAAGGTGCTCTACGAACACCCCGCCTCGGCGCGGGACGAAGTCGTTCCGGAACCCCAGCTCGACCAGCTGGTGGGCATGATGCGCAAGGTGCTGGTGGCTCCGGGCACGGGCCCGCGCGCGGCGGTGCCCGGGTACGACCTCGCCGGGAAAACTGGCACCACCAGCGACTTCCGCGACGCCTGGTTCGTCGGCTACACCGGCGGCTTCGTCGCCGCCGTGTGGGTCGGCAAGGACGACGACACCCCCATGCGCCACGTCACCGGCGGCTCGGCGCCCGCCGACCTGTGGCGCCAGTTCATGGCGGCCAGCCTGCCGCGCCTCAAGGTTCAGTCGATCCCTACCAACCAGGCCGCGCCCGCCTCGACAGGCGAGGCCGCCGACCCGGTCAGCGACCTGCTCGGGAACACTTCAGGCCTGAGCCATGGCGCGCGCGACGACGATGGGGACGACGAGCCGGACCGGCCCCAGCCGGCCGGCGACGGCGACCCCTACGGCGACCGCCGCCCTGCGCCCCCGCCCAGCGCACCCGCCGCGGGACCCTACTAGAACCGGAAGTTGGGATAGGGTCAGGGCAGGGGCTGGTTTAACCACGGGGCCAGCCGTTCGCGCGCCAGCATATCCTCGTAGCTCGGACGTGGGCGGGTGACGGCGAAGTCGCCCCTGCTGACCAGCACTTCGGGGACCAGGGGGCGGCTATTGTATTCGCTGGACATGGCGGCGCCGTAGGCTCCCGCCGTCATCAGCGCCACGAAGTCTCCGGCCGCAAGGTCCGGCAGGAGGCGGTCGCGGGCGAAGGTGTCGCCGGTCTCGCAGACCGGGCCGACCACGTCGTACAGCCGCTCGGGCGCACCGGGCGCTGCGCTGCGGACGGGGCGGATGGCGTGGAAGGCGTCGTACAGGGCCGGGCGCAGCAGATCGTTCATGGCGGCGTCCACCACCAGGAACCGCCGCCCGCTCGGCCGGGCATGCACCTGGATCACCCGGGTCAGCAACACGCCGGCGTCGGCGACGATCAGCCGCCCGGGCTCGAACGCCAACTCGACATCCAGGTCGCCGATCACGTCGAGCACGGTGCGGGCGTAATCCGCAGGGTCGGGCGGTGCAGGACCATCGCCATAGGAGACGCCCAGTCCGCCGCCGAGGTCCAGCCGCCGGACCGGCAGGCCGGCCGCCCTCAGTCGTTCCACCAGGCCGCGCATGGCCGCGAAGGCCGTGCGCAGGGGTTCAAGCTCGGTGATCTGGCTGCCGATGTGGCAGGCCACGCCCGCCACGTCGAACTGGGGCAGGGCGCAGGCCTGAGCGTACAGGCGTTCCGCCTCGCTGAAGCTTACGCCGAACTTGTTCTCGTCGGCGCCCGTAGTGATCTTGGCGTGGCCGCCCGCGCCCACGTTGGGGTTGACCCGGAGCGCCACTGTAGCGCGCGCACCTTTGGCGGCGGCGATGGCGGCGAGGCGGCGCAGTTCCGGCTCGGACTCCAGGTTGATCTCCGACACGCCCACCTCAAGGGCGAAGGCCAATTCCGCGTCGGTCTTGCCCACACCCGAGAAGACAATGCGCGACGGCGGTACGCCCGCGGCCAGGGCCCGGCGTATCTCGCCTTCGGAAACGGTGTCGGCGCCGGCGCCCACGCGCGCCAAGGTCCGAAGCACCGAGAGGTTGGCGTTCGCCTTGACGGCATAAGCCAGAACGATCGGCCGGGGAGCGAACGCCTGAACGAACGCAGCGCAGTTACGGGTCAGCGTCGCAGTAGAGTAGACGTAAGCCGGCGTGCCCACCGCCTCTGCGACGCGTGCGAGCGGCACATCTTCGCACCAAAGCCCAAGGCCTGCAGGGCCCTGCCGATCCTGGAAGCCGTTGATCAACTCAAGCCATTCCTGGTCGGACGCCAGCGCTTCAAGCGCCTAGTTCGGCGGCGTGGTGCTGATGCTGGGTCCGAGCGGGTTGGGCGCTCCCGGCACCGGCGAGTCCCGCGGCGTGGTCAGCTTTTCGGCCGGATCCTGGATGTCGCGGGTCGTCGGGGGAGCGTCGTCGTCCGTGCTGTTGGCCTCGCGCTCGGCGGAGCCTGTGGTGTTGCGCGAGGCGGCGCTCTGGTCCTGCGTCGCCTGGGCTCGCGCGGCGCGCTGGGCATAGTATTCCCGCTTCGCATCCTGGCCGAACAAGGGGGCGGGCTGCTGCAGCGGCCCGACTTCGCCGCACGCGGTCAGGCCCAGAGCCAGCAGACCAGCGCCGAGCAGGACTGCGGGGACCAACTGTCGGCCCAGGTTTCGCTCGCTCATGTCAGCAGCCCCCTCCAGCGCGCGATCTGTCTGCGAACCTGTTCGGGAGCGGCGCCCCCATAGCTGGTCCGGCTCCCGACCGACGCCGGTGCCGAGAGCACGCCGTAAACGCCCTGATCGATATGCGGTTCGATCGCTTGCAGCTCCGCCAGCGGCAAATCCGACAGGCCGACGCCGAGCGTCTCGGCGCGCTTCACCGCGACGCCGGTGATGTGGTGAGCCCGGCGAAACGGCAGGTCCAGGGTGCGGACCAGCCAGTCCGCCAGGTCGGTGGCGGTGGAGAAGCCAGACCCGGCGGCGTGCGCCATCCGCATCGTGTCCGGCTCGATGTCGTCCACCATCCCGGCCATGGCGGCGAGCGACAGGTCCAGCGCGTCATAGGCGTCGAACACCGGCGGCTTGTCCTCCTGGGTGTCCTTGGCATAGGCCAGCGGCAACCCCTTCATCACCAACGTCAGGCTGGTCAGGGCGCCGAAGATGCGGCCGATCTTGGCGCGAACCAGCTCGGCCGCATCCGGATTGCGCTTCTGCGGCATGATGGAGGAGCCGGTGGTGAAGGCGTCCGACAGGTGCGCGAACCCGAATTGCGGCGTGACCCACAGCACCATCTCCTCAGCCAGGCGCGACAGGTGCACCGCGCAGATTGAGGCCGCCGACAGATACTCCAGCGCGAAGTCCCGGTCAGAGACGCTGTCCAGCGAGTTGGCGGTGGGGCGGTCGAAGCCGAGCGCGGCCGCGGTGGCGTCCCGGTCGATGGGGAAGGGCGAGCCGGCCAGGGCCGCAGCTCCCAGCGGACACTCGTTCATGCGCGTGCGGGCGTCGCGAAAGCGGCCGGCGTCGCGGCCGAACATCTCCACATAGGCCATCAGGTGATGGCCGAAAGTCACTGGTTGAGCCGGCTGCAGGTGGGTGAAGCCCGGCATCAACGTCGCCGCATGGGCGTCCGCCTTGTCCAGAAGGGCGCGCTGTAGCGCCTCGATCTGGGCTGTGGCGTGGTCGCAGGCGTCGCGCACCCACATGCGGAAGTCCACCGCCACCTGGTCGTTCCTGGAGCGCGCGGTATGTAACCGCCCGGCCGCAGGGCCGATCAGCTCGGCCAGGCGGGCCTCCACGTTCATGTGGATGTCTTCGTATTCGTCTCGGAAGGGGAAGGTCCCGTCGACGATCTCCTGCCCGATCCGATCCAGGCCATCCTGGATCGCCTGGCCGTCGGCGCTTGTAATCACGCCCTGCTTGGACAACATCGCGGCGTGCGCGTGGGAGCCCCGAAGGTCCTGCGCCCACAGGCGGCGGTCCACGCCGATCGAAACGTTGATCGCCTGCATCAGCTCGGCCGGTCGCCGCTCGAATCGGCCCCCCCACATGGCTTGACCCTTCGGGAGTTTGGGATCTTGCGACATGGCGGACGTGCAACCTCAGGGAGCCGGAAAGCCTGTGGCCCGGCGGCCCGGCATGGGGCGGGGCTTGACAGTGGCGCTGGCGGCGGTGGTGCTGGTGGGCGTGGCGGCGGTGCTATACGTCATCCTCGCGTCCGCCGCCACGCCGGGCGGTCCCGGTGGCCTGTCGGGCCTGAACCGCGGCTCGATGGCCAAGCTGCAGGTGTTGGCGAACCCCGTCCCGGCCTCCTCGGCGGTGTTCGTGGGCGACGGCGCCAAGCCCCTGCGGCTCAGCGACTTCAAGGGCCGTGCGGTCGTGCTGAACCTTTGGGCCACCTGGTGCGCGCCCTGCGTCAAGGAGATGCCGACGCTCGCCGCCCTGCAGACCGCCGAGGCCAGCCACGGCGTACAGGTGGTGGCGGTGAGCATGGACACCTCCGGCCAGACCGACAGGGCGAAAGCCTTCATCGCCAGCCATCCGCCGCTCGGCTTCTACCAGGACGCCAAGTACGCCTTCATGGGGTCCATGCAGCCGCCGCTGATCGGCTTTCCCACCACGGTTCTGATCGACCGCACCGGCCAGGAGCGGGCCGTCTATGCGGGAGACACGGACTGGTCGTCGCCGGAAGCCAAGGCGGTGGTGGAGCGTTTGGCGGGTCTGTGAACGCGGGGCCGGGTCCCGCCGCCCTGCTACTCAAGGTCATTTTCCCCTCATGAAGAAGAGTTTGGCAGCTTGGATGCTCCCTCATCGGGGGAGCCGACTGAGGGGGCGCCGCCGCGGCTGACAAGGCCGTCCAGCACGGCGGTGTAGGCTCTCCTAGCGCTCTGCTGTTTGGTGAACAGCGCCTGCTCCAACTCTTCGAACGTCTCGAACCCCGCCGCAGACGCCAGCAACGCCTTGAACCCGTCCGGTTCGGACGCGGGATCGGCCGCGTCGGGGAGGGCCATTCTCAATAGCTGGTTCAGCGTGGATTGCAGGCTAAGCGCTTCATCGAGCGCGTCGAGAGTGGCGGCGTCAAGCCCTGCCGCCTGCAAGGCTTCGAGCGCTGTGCGGGTGCCAGTGTAGAGCGGACCGTCCGCCGCCGCATAGACGATCTGCAGCGCCTGGATGGCGAACTCGATGTCCACCAGGCCGCCGGGGGTTAGCTTCAGGTCCCAGGCGCTGCTGGGCGGTCGTTCGCGCAGCACCAGGGCGCGCATTTCCGCCACCTCGTGCGCCGTGCGGATCGGATCGCGCGGCTGGCGCAACGCCGCCACGATCGCCTCCGTCGCCGCCTCCGAGAAGGCTGGGGAGGAGGCCCAGGCTACCCGGGCACGGGTCAGCGCCAGCGCCTCCCAGGTCTCGGCTTCGCGTGCGTGATAGGCGCTGAAGGCGGCCAAGCTCACGGCGACCGGCCCGGCGCGGCCGGAGGGACGAAGCTGCAGGTCGACGGCGTACAGGCCGCCCTGGGCGGTGGGCGCCGACAGGGCCGTGGTCAGGCGCTGGGTGAAGCGGGCGTAGAAGGCCTCGGCGCTCCAGCCCTTCAGCGTCGAGGCCGCGGTAGGGCCGGCCGCAGCGTACAGCGTCATCAGGTCGAGGTCCGAGCGGGCGGTCATCTCGCGGGAGCCGGCGCGGCCGAGCGCGATCACCGCCACCTCGCCCGGGAACTCGCCGCCGATGCGCGCCGTCTCGCGCAGCGCCACCGGAGCCAGGGCTCCGAGGCACGCGTCGGCGAGAGCGGCGAAGCTGCGGCCGGCCTCGCCGGCGCCAGCGGCGCCGCTCATCACCTGCACGCCGATGCGGAAGGCCTGGTCGCGCCGCGCCACCCGCGCGGCGTCCATTGCGGCTTCGAAGCTTGAAGCCCCCCCAACAGCTGTGTCCAGCACCGTAGCCGCCTCGGCAGGATCCAGGGGATCGAAGAAGCGCGCATCCAGCAGCGCATCGAGCGCACCTGGCTGGCGGGCGAGGGTGGAGGCCAGCTCAGGCGCATAGGCCATGACCCGCACCAGCAGATGCAGCAGCTCCGGCTTGGCCAGGAACAGCGACATGACCTGCACCCCCGCCACAAGCCGGCCGAAGAAGTCGGCGAAACGGTTGAAGGCCGGATCGGGCGCGCCGGTAGCTTCGGCGGCCTCCAGCAGGCGCGGGGCCAAACGGGTGAACAGCTCGCGCCCGCGCGGGCTGCGCGTGGCCGGAGCGCGGCCCGTATGCCAGGCGCGGATCAGCCCGGAAACCTGGACGGGATGGGAAAAGCCCATCCGGGCCAGGGTCTCCAGCGTCTCCGGATCGTCCTCCACGCCCGTAAACACCAAGCTGCCGAAGGGGCCGGATAGGTCTTCGTCCTCGGCGAACAGGGCGGCGTAACGCGCATTCACGCGCTCCAGCGTCTGGGACACCTGCGCATCGAACGCGGTGAGATCATCGAAGCCGGCCAACGCGGCGACCGCCGTCCGCGCGAGGTCGGCTTGCGGCAGCACGTGGGTCTGCTCGTCTGCAATCATCTGCACCCGGTGCTCCCAGCCGCGCAGGCGATCGTAGGCGAGCGCGAGGTCGCAGGCCGCATCCGGCGACACGTGGCCCGCGGCCTCAAGGGCGGCGAGCGCGTCCAGCGTCCGGGGACTGCGCAGGGCGGGCGCGCGTCCGCCCAGGATCAGCTGCTGGGTTTGGACGTAGAACTCGATCTCGCGGATGCCGCCGGCGCCAAGCTTCAGGTTGTGGCCCGGCGCGGCGAGACGCTCGTCCACCTTGTGCACGTGGATCTGGCGCTTGATGGAGCCGATGTCGGCGATGGCCGCGTAATCGAGGTTGCGCCGCCAGATGAACGGCTTCAGTTCGGCCAGGAAGGCCTGGCCTGCCGCGAGATCGCCGGCGCAGGGGCGCGCCTTGATTATGGCGGCGCGCTCCCAGTTCTGTCCGGCCGTCTCGTAGTAGAGCAGCGCCGCTTGCGTCGGCATGGCCACCGGTGTTGCGGACGGGTCGGGGCGCAGGCGCAAGTCCACCCGGAAGACATAGCCTTCCACCGTGCGCTCCTGCAGCAGGGCCGCCAGCGCGCGGGTGAGCCGCACCGCCAGCGCCTGGGCCTCCACCCCGTGAGCCAGCGGCAGGTCCGCAGGCGTGTAGAAGACGCTGATATCGATGTCGGAGGAATAGTTCAGTTCCCCCGCGCCGTGCTTTCCGAGCGCAAGGCAGAACAGGCCGGGGAGGGGCCCCCGACCGATCGGCGATGCGATCAGGCGATCTGCGCGTCGTTCCGCCGCCGCCACTACGGCCAGCGCCGCCTGAACGGCCGCGTCTGCGAAGCGCGTCAGGGCGGTCGTGACCTGGTCCAGCGTCCAGACGCCGCCGAGATCGCAGAGCGCGGTAAGCAGATGCAGCTCAGCCTTCGCCCCGCGCAAAGCCTGCCCGGCCTCGTTGACCTGCAGGACGCTCGCCGCATCGACGCGCCCCAGGATGTCGGCCAGCAGGGCGAAGGGCTCCCCCCCGACCAGCCGTTCCAGTCGCTCGGGATCGCGCACGGCCAGGCTCGCTAGATAGGGCGATGCGGAAACGATCGGCGCGAGCGCAGGCCACGCCTCGTCTATCGCCTCAAAACCGTTGAGCCGCTCACGGGCGCGTTCCGCCGCTGCGCTGTCCACCACTGGCCCGCACAGCCGCAGCAGCATCACCCTCCTCCTTCATGAAGGGGGGTGACGAGCATGTCAGAACCCTGCGCCGACCCTCTTGAGGCGGTCGTTCAGGGTGCGCAGCTGCTTGTCGATCTCGGCCATGGTGCGGTTCAACGCACCCTGGTCGTCGCGCCAGACCTGCAGGATGCGGCCCCAGACGCCGGTCATGGCCACGACCCGCAAGGCGCCACGCCCCCCGCCGGTATCGATGCCCGCCGCCTCGAGCAGCGCCTTGGCCGTTCGAGGCAGGCGCGACAACACCATCATCGGACCCTCGGCGCGGGCGATGGCGATCAGGGCTGCACGATGGACGCCCATGGCCTCCAGCCGCGCCATGACGGCTTCAAACAGACGGTCGTGAGCCTCGGCGCTCTCGTCGACTTCGCCGCTCGCCAGCGCCGCAGCGTCGGCCTGGCGGGACATATGGACGAGCAGGGCGGCCTTGCCGTCGGCCAGGGCGTAAAGCTCGGCGAACGGGACGCCGGCCGCGCGGGCGATGTCGCGCAGGCTGATCTCGCCCCACGGACGGTCGGCGGCCAGCGCCAGCGCGCATGCCGCAGCGCGGTCGAGCAACCCACCGCTCCCTGCAAAAGCGTCTGGGCCGACGGCTGAAGTTCCCAGCGGAAGGTCGTCGGCAGGATCGGTGGGATTGAGCTCGTCGGAAAACTCGGTGGCTCGGAAGTCGGACATGACGGGCCCTTCAAGACTGTCCGACCTATATGG
>CAXTRP010000050.1:0-12478 GCA_964246615.1 uncultured Caulobacteraceae bacterium
AGATGAATCATGCCTCGACCCCGCTCGCCAGCGGCCTTTTTCCGCGTCCTGCTAGATGATCGCCCCGAGAGTGCGTTCGGCTATGAGATCGACGCGCTCGATCCTGGCACCCTCCATACCGCACCCGGCGTCGGAATGCCCGTGCTAATCGTCAGCTTAAAGCGGCTAGCGGCAGACGGCCTCAAGGCGGCCTGAACTATCACACAGGCATTCGGTCCTTAATACCGCCAGCTCGTCAAGTCCGCCCCCGCCGGCGCAGTCGCTGTGATCCTGGCCATGATCTTGGGGAGATACATGGTGTTGTAGTGCAGGCGGGAGTAGGCGTTGGCCAGGTTGTGGTCGCCGTTCCAGCAGTGCTCCGCCTTCTCGCCATAGTCGATCTGGCCGTCCCATGCAGGGTTCTTCAGAGACTGCAGCGTATCCTGCGCGAAGTAGACGGCGTCTGTGAGAAAGTAGCTGTCGGCCGAGCCCACATAGATGTGCAGCTTGCCCTGGAGCTTGGGTCCCAGCGTCGCCCAGTCCCGCGCCACGATGTGGGTCAGGTCGTAGTGCTCCTTCCAGTAGGCGACGGTCGCGGGATCGATGACCCCGCTCTCCTTGTCGAAGATCGGCTGGGGGTAGCCGTCGGCCCCTTGCGGCCCGAACACCGCCTGCCAGATGTCGTACTGCCCGCCGGAGCGGCTGTGGTCGCCCAGCACCAGCTCCATGTGGTTCTCGTCGCGCTGGGTGGCGAGCGTGTCGCCGAGATAGTCGCGCATCGCCGGCTTGTCGATGCTGACCGCCACGCCCTGGTCGGCGAAGGCGTTCTTGTCGGAATACAGGTTGACGGTCGTATAGGCGTGGAAGTCGATGGGGTCGGGACAGGCGATGAAAGCCCCGTTGTACATGTCCGGATAGAAGACCTGGGTGGCCATGGCCTCCCACCCACCGGTGGAGCCCCCGTAGGTGAAGCGAGCCCAGCCTTGGCCGAGGCCATGGAAGCGCTTTTCGATGTAGGGGATCAGCTCCTTGTTGATGGCGTCGCCGTAGGGGCCAAGGTTGGCGGAATTCACCGCGTAGCTGTCGTCGTAATAGGGATTGGCGTGCTCGATCTCGATGACCAGGAAGCGCGGAAACTTGGGACCAGTCCAGGTCTTGTAGAAGTCGTAGGCCTCCTTCTGCTGGATGCGGTTGTACCCAGCTAGGTGAAATCGCTCCGAATATTCGGGCTTGAGGTTCGGATCGGGCGGGGTAGTGCGAAAGCCCTCGATGTCGTCCGGATAGTGTCCGTGAAAGACCATCAGCGGGAAGCGCGCGTTCGGGTGACTGTCGAAGCCCGCGGGCACCAGGATATGGGCGCCGAGATACATGGGTCGGCCCCAATACTTCGAGAGCAAATCGCTCTTGATGCGCACGTGGCGGACGAATTCGGTGTCCGTCTTGCGTACGATGGGCGCGATCACCTGATCAAGCGTGATCGACAGCGGCGCTGCTTCGGGGCCGAGGCGCACCCGCACGGGCTTGGAGTAGAGGTTGCCAGGCTTCTCGTTCCAGTGCTCGCCCTCGCCCATGTCGGGCGCCAGCTTGACGACCGACCCGTCGGCGCGGTGGAAGGTCTCGTAGCGATTTAGCACCGCCTGCACGGTGTAGTCGCCCGCGGCCAGGGCTGAGAGTTGGCGCACCGGCCAGCCGTAAGCGCCGTCGGCCATAACGATGGACGTCCCAGGCTTTGCGCCCTCCACCGTCTGGCCGAACATGAAGGGCGTGCGCAGCGGCGCTTCGAGCTCGACCTGCTCGCGCGGTTCCGGCGTACCCTTCGGCGAGATCACCAGGATCAGCCGGCCGTCCAGCCGCGCTGAGCCGGTCGACGCCGGAAGGTTGACCGTGACGCTGCTCGCACCTGCCGCCAGCGGCGTGACGCCGACCAGCGCAGCAAACGCCATAGCCGCCAGAAACCTGCCCATGTCTCTTCCCCCACCCGGCTGCAGGCTGACAGCTGGACTGGGCGGCTGGAAGCGAAATCAGCCGGCGGCGAGCTGTTCGTGCAGATCGCGGAGCGTGCTGGCGATATGTTCGGCGGTCAGCGAGGCGACGCCTACCGCGTCCCGGGCCAGCCAAGTGTCCAGGATGTGGCGGTGTTCGGCCGAAGCGCGGGCGTCCCGGCCGCCGGCCTCCAGGTGCACGCGGACGTAACGCTCCGCCAGCATGTGCAGCCGCTCCACCAGCTGGCGGGTGATCAGGCCCGCGCCGGGGCTCACCAGGGCGGCGTGAAAGCGGCGGTTGAACAGCACATAGTCCTCACCGCCCGCCAGCAGCTCGCTGTCCATGACTTCGAACGTCGCCTGCGCCGCCGCCTGAGCGGCGGCGTCGGCCTTCAGACAGGCCTGCGCCGCGGCGTCCGGCTCCAGCTTGAGGCGTAGCAGGAACACCTCGTCGGCCTCCTCCGCGGTCAGCGCCCGCACCACGTAGCCGCGGTTCGGCGAGGAGCTGAGCAGGCCGTCCTGCTCCAGCCGGCTCAGCGCCTCGCGCAGCGGGATCTTGCTGACGCCCAGCGCCTCGGCCACCGAGTCCTGGCGTACCGGAGACCCTGCGGGTAGCGCCCCGGTAAGGATGCGCTCGCGCATCAGCGGGTAGGCCTGCTCGGAGATGGTGCGCACCACCAGGCTCATGCCGGCCTTCTCGGCGCCGGCCGACCTGTGGTCGCGAGCTTGCAGGCTGGGCGGATGGTCCATCACGTCACCTGAAAGCCGCGCCAGAACACGTCCTCGCGGTCGATCCAGATGGTGTTGAAGCCGGTGCTGACCGCCGAGCCCTCCACCGACGGGATGATCGCCTCACGCCCGGCCAGCGTCGTCCTCGCCTCCACCCGGCCCACGAAGCGGCTGCCGATGAAGCTCTCGTGCACGAAGCGCTCGCCGAGTTTCAGCCGCCCCTTGGCCGCCAGCTGCGCCAGGCGAGCCGAGGTGCCCGTGCCGCAGGGACTGCGATCGATCGCCCGCTCGCCGTAGAAGACCGCATTGCGCCCGTGCGCGTCTTCGCCCCGCGGCGTGTCGGCCCAGAGCACATGGCTGACGCCGGCGATGGTCGGATCAAGCGGGTGCACCGGCCGCACCGCTTCGTTCACGAGCGCGCGCACCACCGGGCTCATCGCCAGCAGCCGGGCGGCGTCCATCCCGTCCAGGCCGGTGTAGGGGCCTTGCGGCTCCACGATGGCGTAGAAGTTGCCGCCGTACGCTACGTCCACCACGAGCGGACCAAAGCCGGGCACGTCGATAGCCACGTCTTCCGCGGCGAGATAGGCCGCAACATTGGTTATCTTCACCGAAGCCACCCGGCCGGCGCGCACGGCGTAATCGATGTCGATCACCCCGGCCGGAACCTCCAGCCGCAACCGTCCGAGGCCGCCCTCGTCCAGCGGCCGCCGCGGCGTGATCAGGCCGTGCTCCAGCGCGAAGGTGGTCAGCCCAATGGTCCCGTGCCCGCACATGGGCAGGCATCCGCTGGTCTCGATGAACAGCAGGCCGGCGTCGGCGTCGTCGCGCGTAGGGGGATACAGGAAGCCGCCCGACATCATGTCGTGGCCGCGGGGTTCCAACATCAGCCCGGTACGCATCCAGTCGAAGCGGGCCAGAAAGTCCTGCCGCCGCTCGCTCATCGACCCGCCACGCAGCAGCGGGGCGCCCCCCGCCACCAGGCGAACCGGGTTGCCCGCCGTGTGTCCGTCTATGCAGAAGAAGGTGTGCCGCATGGATCGCCGTCAGGCTCGGGCATTGCGCCTCGACCCGGTTCGACTACCGTATACGAACGCCGGATCGAAGGGTTTTCGGACCTGCTGCAAGGCAGGCGCGGCGGGTGGGGTGATCGATCATGAAGATAGCGAACGAACGCGTCGGCGAAGCCATGTGCCTGCGGACCTGGGCGTCGGCGCTAGCCGTCACGCTGATGGCGTCGGTATGTGGAAACGCGCTTGCGCAGCCCGTAGACCCGTTGCGCGCCGTCCTGAAGGACTATGACGCCTTCTACGCGAGCAACGACCCTATCGGCGCCGGTCAGCGCGGCGACCTCGCCGCCGCCGCCGTGTGGCCGGATGACAGCCCCGCCGCAGACGCCCGGCGACTGGTCCAGAACCGTAGTTTCAAGCAGCGCCTGGACGCCATCCCGGCTGCGGGGCTTAGCGGCGAGGACGCGCTGAATCGAACGCTGCTGGAGCGCCAGCTCGACATCGACATCGCCGGCGCGACTTTCGACGAGGACCGCATCCCGTTCACCAACGACGAGGGCTTCTTTCTCACCTCATCCTACGCCTCCGAAGGCGTGCGCATCCACAATGACGCCGAGGCCCGAGCGTGGCTGAGCCGGATCGCCACCTTGCCGGACTACTACGCGACCGAGACCGCCAACATGCGCCGCGGGCTGGCCACCGGCTTCGTCAGCCCATCGATCACCGCGATGACCGCCGCCAAGGCCACTCGCGCCCAGGCCGACCTGCCGCCTGAGCAGAGCCCGCTGCTGAGCCCCTTCGACACCCTGCCTGTCGCCATGCAGCCCCGGCGCGACGCGCTCCGCGCCCAGGCGCTGGCCTTGGTCCGCAGCAAGGTCAAGCCGGCCGAGCAGCGCCTGGCCGCCTTTTTCGCCGACGACTACCTGCCCCATGCGCGCGCCACGCTTGGCGCATCGTCCCTGCCTGATGGGCGCGCCTACTACGCCTACCGGGTGCGCCGCGAGACCACCACCGACATGACCCCGGACCAGATCTTTGCGCTGGGCCAGTCGGAGATCGCCCGCATCCGCCAAGCCATGGACGCCGAGATCGCCGCCACGGGGTTCACGGGCGCGTTCCCGGACTTCCTGCACAAGCTGCGCACCGATCCGCAGTTCTACGTCACCACGCGCGAAGCGCTGATGGAGCGCGCCAGCCGGCTGGCCAAGCGCGTCGATGACAAGCTGCCCGCCTTCTTCGGCAAGCTGCCACGACTGTCCTACGGCGTGCGCGAGGTGCCGCGCGCCATCGAGGACGGCTACACCTCGGGTCGCTACAATCCCGGCAGTCCAGAGCAAGGGGTCGCCGGGGGGCTGATGATCAACACCTCGCACCTGGATCAGCGGCCCCTCTACGAGTTGCCGGCCCTGGTCAGCCACGAGGGCGCGCCCGGCCACCACATCCAGATATCGCTCGCCCAGGAGCAGACGGACGTGCCGCTGTTCCGCAAGGACAGCGACATCACGGCTTACGTGGAAGGCTGGGCGCTCTACTCCGAGCGGCTGACCCGCGAGATGGGCCTCTACGACACGCCCTATGACCGTTTCGGCCAGCTATCTCTGGAGATGTGGCGCGCCTGCCGGCTGGTCATGGACGTGGGCATCCACTGGAAGGGCTGGACCCGGGCTCAGGCCGCAGCCTGTCTTGAGGACAACAGCGCCTTGTCGGAGAAGAACATCCAAAACGAGACCGACCGCTACATCGGCTGGCCCGGACAGGCGCTCGGATACAAGATCGGCGAGCTGAAGATCACCCAGCTGCGCGACCGTGCGCGGGCGGCGCTTGGCCCAAGGTTCGACTACCGCCGCTTCCACGATGTGGTGCTGGACGAGGGCGCCATGCCGCTGAGCGTGCTGGAGCAGCGGGTGGACGCCTGGATCGCCAGCCAGAAGACCGCCTCGTGACGCTGGCGGCGGCGCCCGCGACCGCCCCTTTCTGACGCCGCCGCAAGATCCGACTTGCCGGTTATCTGCGGCGCGGGCGGCGGACGAGCCTGCTCGCATTCCTGAGAATGGTCTGACAGTGGCTACGACCAGCGCCGGCTTACGTTTCGGGCTGGGCGAATCGTCCGACGAGGTTGCCGATGCGCTCGTCGGCGTAGGCCTTCATGGCGGCGTACTGTAGGACAACGACGGCCAAATCTTCGGCCTGAGCCTCAACGGTAAGTTCTTCGTGACTATCGACTGAGTAGTAGGCGTAACCTTCGTCGCAGGGAGCGATGAAGTCACCCGTCCGAAAAGCGGCTACCTTGGAGGTCAAGACGCAATCCGCTTGCAGACCGAAAAGCGGCCAAAGCCTTTCAGCAGGAGCATGAACATCCAGGTTGAGGACCGACGCCCGCCATTGGGGCTTGATAGCCATGAGATAGAGCAATTGAAGCGCGCCGTAGAGATGCGTCTGAAACCTCGCCTGACAGCTCTGAACGGCAAGATCGACCGTCGAGATTGGTCCCCTGTTGGAAAAGGTTTGTTGGCGGCGTTCTCGGCATAGCTTCTTGCGGACACAAATCCTGTTTGGCCTATCAGGCCGGTCGGAACAACGCGCCCTTTAGATTAGAGCGGCGCCGTGTTTGGCTCGGTGGATACGTTCATGTTTGAAGTAAATCGTTCGACGTGGCCGTAACGGATCGATTATCAAGCGAATAATGTTTCAGGTCTTTGGAACGATCAAAGGGCTGATCAGGCGATCAGAAAACTTTGTTGGATCGTAAGCCAGTCTCTTAGCTAACTCGATGGCATAAGCCTCATCTTGCATTGAACGTTCATACTCTGTTTCCGTCAGGGGGATAGTGACATCGTACATGGCTGCCCCGCCCGTCACAGCGGTCATGAATATAGCGCCATCCCTCTCGAAGATATCGAACATACGGCTCTTGTTTCTATAAATTATCTTCATGACTACTTACCACCTATGACTGTCTCGGTGTAGGAACCTTGTGGAATTTGGTCGACAACGGCTTCGGAGCCGTTATTAGGTGTTTGGCCACCCGGGAGCCAGAGCGCGTTGGCTCCCTCCTCGTTACCACTCGCCATCCGTAAGTTGAGGCTGTTCGGGTCTGCGACGTCGATCCGAGACAGCGTGCTTCCTGAAGCGCTCCAACTTCCCGCCGGAACGCCGAGCTCGCTTTCCATCTGTGACGTGTCGCCTCCGGTTCGGGCGACGAGTGCGTCGGCCTCACTGCTCGGCATGACGAATACGCCGTCCGGTCTACCCACCGCATCGCGTCCAAACCTGTCGAGGTTGCTGGTCGGTGTTATTAGCGTTGCTCCATCTTTAAACTTCGCAAGATGCGCGTCCGTATAGCTTGGTGACAGATAATCTCCAGGCGGCGGTCGCGAACCCGGCGGAAGGGCCTTGACGGCTGCAAGCTTTGCGGGGTCGGGAGGTCGCGCCCCGCCCCCCCGCTCCTCCATCGCGCGACCGAGCGCCTTTACGCCGGTCTGCAGGGCGCGGGAGATGCCGGTGGCTTCCACTTCGGCCAGCGCCGGGCCGATGACGCGGGCGAGGCCGCCGAGCGCCGGCAGGATGCTGACCACCACCACCGCCCAGCGCGCCCAGGCCGGCACCTCCGACTGGATGCCGGCGAAGCTCCCCGTGGGGCCGCCAATCAGGACGTTTGGCGAGCCGTGGGTGATCACCGCGCCGCAGGTGCACTTGTCGCCCACCCGCGCGGCGCCGCGGCCGTTGATCCCTACGGTGAGGGAGCCTTGCGCCACCTTGCCGGCGTCGCAGCTCTCCGCGTCCAGCGCGCGCGCCGCGGCGATGCCGTTGATGAAGACGTCGGGGGAGGCGTCGGACACCTGGCCAGAGGTGGCGCCCATGCTGGAGGAGCCGAGCTTCTCGCCCTCCTCCTCGGCCAGACCCATGAGCTTGCCGCCGACCACAGCGTTCAGGCCGAACTCGCCCACCGTCGCCGCCACGCCGATCACCAGAGGCGTGGCGAGGCCCGCGGTGCCGACCTCCAGCGCCACAGCACCCACCACCGCGCCGATCACCACCGCCGCCCCGATCGCCGCCGCCAGCCCCACCGCCGCGCCCGCCAGGAAGCCGCCCAGCGCGTGGCTGTGGGCGACCGGGTCGTGCAGCCGCGCAGCGTAGGCCTCGGCCGCCATCAGCCGGCCATGGGCGTGGGCTCTGTGAGCACGCGAGGCTTGAAGCTGGTGATCGCCGCAAGCAACGCCTCGTAGGCGACACCCGGCATGGGCGCAGGATGGGTGGCGGTGAAGATCAGAAGCCGACGCCCGTTGGACCGGCGGCAGGCGGTGATCTGATCCATCAGGCCTTCGGCCTAGCGCCAGAGGGTGAGAAATGCGTGGCCGGTCACGTCGGGCCAGGGCACTTCGGCCACACCGATCTGGCTGAACTCCGGCAAGGTGGTGCGCAGCCGCTCCATCTCGCCGCGGACGTAGTCCTCGACCTCAACGCCCAGGGGTAGGTCCTCGCGAGTGATGACAAGGCTGGCGACCGCGCGGCCGTCGCCTGGCAGGCGCAGCACGTGCAGTGTCTCGTCACGCCACAGACCCGGCACGTCGAGCGCCAGTTCGCCCTCGTTCAGCTGGTACGACGGCGTCTCTTGCGTCTCGTCAGGCATCGCCCGTCCTTCCCCCAACCCGCAGTAGCGCGCCGCTTCCATGTAGCGCAACCGTCTGTGCAACCGCAGGGCGCCGGCTCTGGCGCATCTGCGCCCCTTCCCGACCCTGTAAATGACGCTATGGTGCTGATGCGTGGGGAAAACATGACAGTATCAAGCTTTGGGCGTGCGGTTGCTGTCTCCGGCCTGTTCGCGCTCGGTGTTGGCGGGTGCGCCCATGAGGGCAAGCCGCCAGCGCCGGCTGCAGCGCCGGTTCCTGTCGCTGCGCCGCCGTCCCCGTCCGGTCCGCAGCTCACGGCGACTCCCGACCTCGACCCAGATCAGCGGCTGCGCAAGGTCGTCGATCTGCTCAACGATGGTCAGCGGGACCAGGCCCGGGTGGAGGCCCGCCAGCTCCTGAAGGAGCAGCCGGACAATGCGGTGGCTGCAAACCTGCTGAACCAGATTGACGCAGACGCCAAGCTGTCGCTCGGCGCGCAGAGCTTCCCCTACAAGGTCCGCTCGGGAGAGACGTTCTTCACCCTGGCCGAGCGCTACCTGGGCGACCGCAACCAGTTTTACGCCCTGGCCCGCTACAACGGGATCGATGCTCCAGACCAGCTCACGGCCGGCCAGACCATCCAGATCCCCGGCGAGCCCCGCAAGCTCCCGCCGCCGGAGCCCGCCCTGCGCCGGCGGATCGAGCCGGAGCCCTCCAGGGGCGACGGCGCCCGCAAGCCGGCCGCCGCTCCCCCACCAGCGCCGACGCAGGCGCCGGCGGCCCCGGTCCGCAATCCTGCCCGCGCCAACAGCCTCAGGAGCGAGGCCTTGGTGCAGATGAACAAGGGTTCCATCGACAAATCTGTCGCGCTGTTGCGCGAGGCGGCTCAGCTCGACCCCGACAACACCGCCATCGCCGCCGACCTCGCGCGTGCGGTGCGCATCCAGGCGGTGACGCACAAGTAGGCCGGTTGGACGATGGAGGCCCTGGTCGGCTTGGTGGGCGAGGCGGGGTCCGCTTCACTGCAAAGCCGACGAGTTCGATATTACGGTCATAAGGAACGCCATTCGTTCCTCTCGTCGTTTGTTTCACTCGTCCATGAAGCCCCGTTCGCGCGTGCCGATCACCGTACGCTCACCGTCCTCTTCAATCACGGCAGGCGAGTCTTGAACCTCGGACGCCGCGAAAGCGGGTGCAGACGGCTTGGAAGCGGGAGGATCAAAGGGCGAGGCGGTCCGGCGAGTGTCGAGCGGCCTGTCGGCCGAGACCAGTGGCGCCGGCCAAGCCCCGGTCGCCTCGGCCAAATCGAACGGTGTCAGCCGTGGGGCATACGGCGGGCTTGGCTCGGGCTCAGGCTCGGGCTCGATCCGTGTAAGCGGGACCGATCGGTCGCCCCCCTCCTCCAGCGCGTAGGCTTCTGCAGCTCCCATCCGCTCCTCCAGGTTGCTGCTCATCAGGTTGAAGGTGTCGAACAGCTCCCCGAACTCGTCCTTGCGATGGTGGGAGATGCGGAAGTTCAGATCGCCCGTAGCCGCATCGGTCAGCGCGCCCTTCAGCCGCTTGATCGGCGCTGCGAGCGCCCGCGTCACGATGTAGCTGGCCAGGCCCACACTGCCGAGCACCACCAGGCCCAACAGGCCCATGAGCAGGCGCGACAGGTTGGCGGCGGCCTGCAGCTCGCCGCGGTCGAGCACCACGTCCACCTCGCCGAAAGGCCGCGCGGCGTAGGTGATCGGGCGCACGAAGCGAAAGCCGACGCCGTGAGCGGTTTCGGTGATGGTCTCGCCGGGCTTGCTTTGCACCGGCTGCTCGCCCGCCACGCTCTGATAGCGCTGGCCGACCAGGGCGGCGTTCTTGGAGCCGCGGATGATCCCGTCGGCGTCGACCACGGTGAGCTGGCGAATGTTGGGGTCGCTGGCGGCGGACTGGACGAAGGCCTGGGTGGGCAACCAGTCGCGCTGCTCCGGCGGCAGGGTGGCGTTGTCGACGGCGCGGAGGGCTGCATTGTTGGCGATGAAGGTGGCGACCGCCGAGCCTGAGGTCAGCGCCACCTGGCGCATGGCTTGGTCCTGGCGCAGCAGCACGCTGGTGATCGAGGCCAGCAGCACGACCGCGGTGATCGAGGCGACCAGCAGGGTCGTGCGCACCTGCAGGGGCAGGTAGCGCCGCCGGTGGGCGGCCTCTGCAGCGATGGCGGCGTCGGCCGCCTGTTCGCGGCGCAGCGCCTCGGCGAGCTGGGCGCCATCGCGAAAGCGCCGCTCGGGGCGCTTGGCAAGCAGCTTGTTGATGATGAACTGAAGCCCGCGCGGCGCCTCGGACGCCACGTCGGCCAGCGATGGCGGCTCCTGCTGAGTGATCTGGATGGCGAGCGTGGCGGGACTGACGCCGGAGAAGGCCTTGCGCCCGGTGATCAGTTCGTAGAGCACCACGCCCACGGAGAAGAGGTCGGAGCGACCGTCCAGGTCGCGCCCCATCGCCTGTTCGGGACTCATGTATCGGGGACTGCCCAGCACTTGGCCGATCTGGGTCTTGAGCGCGTCGCCGTCGTCGTAAGGCACATCGCTTTCGGCCACCCGGGCGATGCCGAAGTCCAGGATCTTGAGGGTGCGGCCGTCCTTCAGCAGCATGACGTTTGACGGCTTGATGTCGCGATGCACGACGCGCAGGCCATGGGCGTAGCGCAGTGCATCGGCCAACTGCAGCCCGATGGAGATGACCTCGCCTGGGGGAAGCTTGCCCCGCTCGCGCACCACGTCGTTGAGGGCCTGGCCCTCGATCAGCTCCATGGCGATGTAGGGGTAGCCGTCCACCTCGCCCACGTCGTAGATGGTGACGATGTTGGGATGGTTCAGCGCGCCCGCGGCCTTGGCCTCGCGCAGGAAGCGGCCGGCGTACTCGCGGTTTTGCCGGAATTCGGGCTTGAGGATCTTGATCGCCAGGGTGCGATGGATGCCGGGGTCGAAGGCCCGATAGACGTCGGCCATAGCGCCCTCGCCGATCAGCGCTTCGACGCGATAGCGACCAACCCTGTCGAGCAAGTTCCGTCTCCCCTGTTCCAGCGTGGCTGCTGATTAGCAGAGCCCTGCAACCGGGACTAGAGATGCGGATTGACCTGGACGCTTCCTTGAAGAATGCTTCGACGGGGCTGATGGGGCAGGGCGGCTTGAGCGAGGGTTTCGATCTGGAGCGGCTCGCCGCTCCCCTGCCCGAGACCGCATCCGGCGCGGATTTGCGCGGCGGGGGAGTGGGCGGAGCGTTTTTCCGTCTGAAGGACCTGCGCTCCGAAGCCCGTGCGGCGGAGCGGGAGGCGGTTTCCGCGCCCGAGGTCGAGACCCCGATCATCGAGGCGGGTCTGCGCGAGTGGACGGAGCTGGCCGAGCTGGCCGAAAGCGTGCTGGAGACCCAGAGCAAGGATCTTGAGATCGGCTGCTGGCTTTGCGAAGCGCAGGTGCGCCTGCAGGGGTTTGAAGGCCTGACCGGCTCCCTGGCGCTGCTGCAGCGGCTGGTGGAAGACTTTTGGGAACAGGGCCTGCACCCGCAGGAGGACGAGGACGGGGTGGCCACGCGGATCGCCTCGGTGGCGGGGCTGCTCGGCCTGGAGGGGGTCGCGTCCCTGCTGCAGCCGATCCGCCTGCTGCCGCTGTCGGATCGCGCGCCGGAGGTGGCGCTCTGGACTGTGGAGACCGCCTTTGCGCCGATCGAAGGCGGCGACGACGCGGCCGCCCGGGCGAGATTGCAGGCGCGCCGCGCCGAGCAGGTGGAGACCGTACGCCAAGGCCTGCTGCGGGCCTCGCCGGAGTTCCTTCGTCAGGTTCACGCCCACGCGCTGGCCGCCGCGCTGCAGGTGGAGCGACTGACTGAAACATTGGATGCCCGGGCGCATGTCGGGCGCTTCAGCTCACAGGTGACCCAGCCGCTGCGCGCCATTGCGGAGCTGATCGAGACCCAGGCGGGCGAGCGCCTCGCTCAGGGTCAGGCCGTGCTCGAGACGGCGCCGGGCGCGGTCGAAGCCCCTGGCGCGGCCGCCGCCGGCCCTGCGAACGGGCGTATCTCCTCGAGGGCCGAGGCCTACGACGCCATCTTGCGCATCGCAGACATTTTCGCCGAGGCGGAGCCGCAGTCGCTGGTCTCACGAAGTCTGCGCGATGTGGTCCGCCGCGCCAGGCTG
>CAXTRP010000051.1:0-2956 GCA_964246615.1 uncultured Caulobacteraceae bacterium
CTCCCAGCACCGCCAGGCTCACGCGTACGCCGGCCCGCGCCAGCCCGCGCCCGAGGTCAAGCGCATAGGTCCACACGCCGCCCACCGCATCGGTGGTCATCAGCACATGGGGCCCAGTCTGGAGCGCGCGGCCGCTCACGCGCAGACGGCCTCCAGCTCCGCGAGCGGGGCGGGCCGCTCGGCCTGGATGTCGCTGAAGCGGTCGAACTGGGTGAGGTAGTGGGCGTGCGCCCGCTCCCAGGCCTGGTCGTCCGGTGCGCCCCAAAGCTTCCTGTAGTCGGGGGTGGATGGATAGGCGTAGAGCGGCACGGGATCGTTGGCCCAGACGCCGGCGGCCAGCAGGCGTTCGCGCCAGGCGGCCACCAGTTCGGCCTCGTCGCCCCTGGCCTCGATCAGATTGGCCTGGACGAAGGGCACGCTGCGGCGGGCGTGGATCAGGCGGTCGGCCAGCTCGTCGGTGGAGGCGCGGCACATCTTGTCCAAGGCCGCGCGGCCCTCGAACGTCAGGCTCTCGACCCCGGCCTCGATGGACACGCAGCCCGCAGCCCCCAGCAGGTCGAGCATGTCGGGCTTCCAGAGATCGATCCGGGTCTGTACGCCGAACTCGATCTGGCGCGCCTGCAGCGCCTCCAGCAGCGGGCGGTTGGGCAGGAAGATCTCGTCCACGAAATAGAGGTAGCGCACGCCGGACGCGATCAGCCCGTCCACCTCCTCCAGCAGGATGGCGAGGTCGCGCTTCCGATACGCGTCGCGGAAGTCGATCTTGGCGCAGAAGCTGCAATGATAGGGGCAGCCGCGCGAGGACTCGACCTCCGCCCCGGCCCCCAGGCTCTCGGTCCCGTAGCGATGATGGTGGTGGCCGTGGCGCTGCAGCCAGTCTGCGGGCCAGTGCAACGCCGGCAGGTCGGTGAAGCGGCTAGCGTGGGCGGGACCGGTGACCACCAGTTCACCGTCCCGCTCGAAGGCGATGGCGGGTACGCTGTCCAGCGCGGGGCGGCTGGCGAGCGCTGCGATGATCTCCTCGCACTCGCCGCGCACAACGACGTCGCAGCCGAGCTTGCGCAGCGTCGGGCCAGGGGTGGAGGAGCCGTGCGGCCCCACCGCCACGGTGGCCCCGCCCCGCCCGGCCAGCGCCAGCAGGACCAGGCGCGGGATGCGCAGCTCCGGCTGGGTGCAGCGCCAGAACAGGTAGGTGGGGGCCGTGGCGACTACGGTCATGTGGGGCGCGTAGGCGGCCACGGCGTCGGCCTGCGCCTGGATCGTGGAGGCGATCAGGTGACCGTCGAAGATCTGCGCCTCGTGTCCCTCCCGCTCCAGCAGCGCCTTGGCGTAGCCGAGCTCCAACGGCAGGTGCGGCTCGCGGCAGCCGAAATAGGTGCTGTGCTCGAAGCTCCACGGCGGGTTGACCAGCGCTACGCGCATGAGCTCGCCTCCGGGGCGTCACCCCTCCCCCTCGATGGAGAGAGCGCGCGTGTCGGAAAGACCTTCACTGAGCGGCCTCAGCCGCTTCGCGCGCCGGCGGCGCCAACCCTCGCGCCTCCGCCAGCCAGGCCGCCAGGTCCGCCACGCCTTCGCGCCAGCCGCGGGCCGGGGCCAGCCCCAGCTCGGCTTGCGCGCGGCGGGTGTCGGCGACGAAGTAGCGCTGGTCCCCGGCGCGCCAGTCGGAGAACTCCAGCGGCACGGGCCGGCCCACGAGCGCCTCGATGTGGGCGAGCAGGCGGCGCAGGCTGACCGCGTTGGCGGGACCGCCGCCGAGGTTGAAGGCGCGCCCAGAGACCCGGCCGATGTCGCGCCAGACGGCCATGTAGGCGTCCACCGCATCGTCCACGTGCAAGATGTCGCGCACCTGGCGACCGTCGCCGTAGATGCTGATCGGCCGGCCCTCAAGCGCGCGGATGAGGAAGTGGGCCACCCAGCCCTGGTCCTCGGTGCCCATCTGGCGGGGCCCGTAGATGCAGCTCATGCGCAGCACGGCGGTGGGCAGGCCGAAGCTCCGCGCATAGTCCAGCACGTACTGGTCGGCGGCGCCCTTGGAGCAGCCGTAGGGAGTGTGGAAGTCCAGCGGCCGGTCCTCGCCCACGCCGTAGCGGCGCACGGCGGGTTCCGCGGGCGTGTAGGCGTCGTCTTCCAGCCGCATCTCGAGATCGCCCAGGTCGCCGTACACCTTGTTGGTGGAGGCGAAGACCAGGGGCGCGTCGCGGCCCGCGGCCCGCAGGCTCTCCAGCAGCGACAGGGTGGCGCGGACATTGACGTCGAAGTCCTCCACCGGCGCGGTCATGCTGGTCGTCACCGCAACCTGGGCGGCCAGGTGGAAGACGGCGCCGGCGTCGTGGGCCACCGCATCGAGGGAGGAGGCGTCGCGCACGTCGGCGACCACGGCGGAGATCTTGTGCGGGTGGCGCCGCTTCAGCCACTCCAGGTTCTGCTCCACGCCTGCCCGCGCCAGACAGTCGTAGACCACTACATCATGGCCCTCCCGCGCCAGGCGGTCGGCCAGGTTGCAGCCGATGAAGCCCGCACCGCCGGTGACCAGCACGGGGCGGATGGCGTTCACGGCGGGCGCGGAGACGACGCCGCCGCTCATGCCACCAGGCCCCGGGCTTCCAGTTCGCGCCGGGCCTCGCCCACCCTGTCCGTCGCCTCCTGCCGCGCCACCCATTCGGCGAGTTCAGCCAGGCCTTGGTCGAAGTCCTGGCGCGGGGCGTAGCCGAGCCGGTCGCGGGCCTTTGCGATGTCGGGGATGCAGTGGCGGATGTCGCCGACGCGGGTCTTCTCCGTGACCTCCGGCGTGATGTCGGGGCGGGCCATGGCCCGGGCCACGGCTTCCGCCACTTGGTTGACGGTCTTCTGCTCGCCGCCGCCGATGTTGAACACCTCGCTGTCGGCCGCGTCCTGCTCGAGCGCCAGGGCGAAGGCCTCCGCCACGTCGCGCACGTGCACGAAGTCGCGCCGCTGC
>CAXTRP010000051.1:2966-12430 GCA_964246615.1 uncultured Caulobacteraceae bacterium
CGAGAAGATCGCCAGCACGCCGGTATAGGGGTTCGAAAGCGCCTGGCCCGGCCCATAGACGTTCCATAGCCGCAGCGCCGAGCACGCCATGCCGTAGGCCGGGGCGACGGTGAGCGTCAGCCGCTCCTGCACGTACTTGCCGAGCGCATAAACAGACGCCAGGGCGGGGCGCTTGCCCTCCGGCGTCGGCATCGGGATCAGCGGGCGCCCGTGTGCGTCCACGGGATCCCAGCCGCCGTCCGAGGCCCGCCCGGTGCGCACGACCTCTTCGTACAGCGCGCCGTCGACGTCGCGGTACAGGCCCTCGCCGTAGATGCTCATGGACGAGGCGCTGACCACCTTGCGCACCGGCTTGTCGATGAGCTGCTGGAACAGAACCGCGGTGCCGTAGTCGTTCACCGAGGTGTAGCGGTCCACCGCGTACATGCTCTGGCCCACGCCCACTTCCGCGGCCAGGTGCAGGACGCTGTCGCAGCCCTTGAGCGCTGTGATCAGGGTGCTCTCGTCGCGGATGTCGCCGATGACCAGCTCGACGTCTGCAGGGAGTTCGGCGGGGCGACCCCGGCCCTGGTGAACCTGCTCGATCAAGGCGTCGAGCACCCGCACCTTGCACCCCCGCGCGAGCAGAGCGTCGGCCACATGCCGGCCGATGAAGCCGGCGCCGCCGGTGATGAGGACCGTCTCGCCCATGTCCTTGATCTACTCCCCTCGACGTCCGGCGTTTTTGTAGGCGCAACCGGCTCGGATCGCCCTGATCGCGCATCGGCGCTTGACCTGTGGTGATCGACCGACCCGGGACTTGCGCGACGCATCCCGGCCGATCCCGGACCTGCAATGCGCTAGGGTCCTATGAGCCCGACCGCTCCATTGCAGCTCTCGTTCATCATCTAAGTTGCACTTAGGAACCTGAGCAGCGGCCCAGGTCAACCCGTGGAGTAAGGAATCGTCCTTCAACGGACCGGAAAGGGGTTTCCCTCGGCGGCGGCTTAGCGTCTAAGCTACAAAGCTTAGACCCTGGTTAGGCGTGTGGATGGACGGGAACTTGCCGATCGGCCGAAAGACAGTGCGCCTGGGGATCGTGGGGGTCGGTAATTGCGCCTCCTCCCTGGTGCAGGGCCTGAGCTTCTACGGCGCCACCGAGTCGAATGCGCCGGTCCCGGGACTGATGCACCTGGACCTCGGCGGCTACCGGGTGGGCGACATCGAGGTGGCGTCGGCCTTCGACGTGACCGCGCCCAAGGTCGGCCGCGACGTGGCGGAGGCGATCTTCGCGGCCCCCAACAACACCCACGTCTTCGCCCAGCCGCGACCCACGGGCGTCACGGTGCAGCGGGGCCCGACGCTGGACGGCATCGGCAAGTACGTGCGCGACAACGCGGCGGATTCCGAGGCCCCCGTCGTGGACGTGGCCGAAGCGCTGCGCCGCTCGGGGACGCAGGTGCTGGTCTCCTACCTGCCCGTGGGATCGCAGGCGGCCACGGAGTTCTACGCGGAGGCGGCGCTTCAGGCCGGCTGCGCCTTCGTCAACTGCGTGCCGGTGTTCATCGCGTCGGACCCGCAGTGGCGCGCGCGGTTCGAGCAGGCCGGCCTGCCGATCGTGGGCGACGACATCAAGAGCCAGGTGGGCGCCACCATCGTTCACCGCGTGCTGGCCAACCTGTTCCGCGAGCGTCGGCGGCAACTCCGACTTCCAGAACATGCTGGAGCGCGAGCGGCTGGAATCCAAGAAGATCTCCAAGACCCAGGCCGTCACCAGCCAGTTGGGCGAGCCGCTGCCCGCGGGCGACGTGCACGTGGGGCCGTCGGACTTCGTGCCCTGGCTCACCGACCGCAAGTTCGCCTTCATCCGGCTGGAGGGCACGACGTTCGGCGGCGTGCCGCTGAACTGCGAGCTGAAGCTGGAGGTCTGGGACAGCCCCAATTCCGCAGGCGTGGTGATCGATGCGGTGCGCTGCGCCAAGCTCGCGCTGGACCGGGGCGTCGGCGGAGCGCTCGGCGGCCCGTCCGCCTACTTCATGAAGTCGCCCCCCGACCAGTTTACCGACGAAGAGGCGCGGGCGCAGGTCGAGCGCTTCATCGACGGGGAAGGATAATGGCGGACGGGGCGCAGCGCTTCTCCCGCTCTCTCTCGCAGGGAGAGAGGGGCTAACGCGTGCCGACCACCACCTTCCATCTGGTGCGCCACGGCAGCCACGACCGGCTGGGCCGCACCCTGTGCGGGCGCATGGGCGGGGTGTCGCTGGGCGAGGCCGGCCTAACGGAGGCGCAGGCCGCAGCCGACCGGCTGAGCCACGAGCCGCTGCGCGCGGTGGTCACCAGTCCCCTGGATCGCTGTCGCCAGACCGCCGAGGTGCTGGCGCGCAGCCGGGGCCTGCAGCCCGAACAGGACGACGCCTTTTTGGAGCTCGATTTCGGGGAGTGGACCGGCCTGAGCTTCTCCGAACTGGCGGCCGATCCCCGCTATGAGCCGTGGAATAACCGTCGCACCCTGAACCGGCCGCCCGGTGGCGAAAGCCTCGGCGAGGCGCAGATGCGCGCGGTGCGCGGGCTGGAGCGGTTGTGCGACGCCTACCCCGACGAGGCGGTGGCGGTGGTCACCCACAGCGACGTGGTGAAGGCGCTCACCGCCCACGTGCTGGGGACGAGCCTGGACTTCTACCATCGCTTCGACGTCGATCCGGCCTCGATCACCACCCTGGTGCTGGGCGACTGGGGCGCGCGCTTGCTCCGCCTGAACTTCCGCTGAGCCTTCAAGGAGTATCCGCCCGTGATCGAAGCGGCGATGATCTGGAACGAGCCGAACAACAAGTCCCATTGGGACCCCGAGGTCGACCCCGACTGGTCGCGCTTCGGGGAACTGGTGAGGCGCGCAGGCTCGGCCATCGCCGCGGTCAACCCCGACCTGCCCCGAGTGCTCGGCGGCATGTCGCCCATCGACCCGGAGTTCCTGCGCAAGCTGGAAGCCTACGGCGTCATGGAGGCGCTGGATGCGGTGGCGGTGCACGGCTTCCCGCTCGACTGGAACCTGTGGTCGATCAACGACTGGCCCGCAAAGATCGCCGAGATCACCGCGGTGACGGACAAGCCGGTGTGGGTCAGCGAGGTGGGCGTCTCATCCTTCGGCGCCGAGGAGGTGCAGGCCTGGGGCCTGACCCGCACGGCCGAACTGCTGGGGGGCCAGGCGCCGCGGGTGCACTGGTATTCGCTCTATGACCTGCCGCGGGAGTGGGAAGCCACCACCCGCCACAAGGAGGCGGAGGGCAGCTCCTACTATCGCCACTTCTACATGGGCCTGCTGCGCGAGGACGGCTCGCCCAAGCTGTCGCTGGAGGCCTACCGCCCGCACGCCCACTGGATGGGCCTGTGCCAGTGGTTCCATTTCGAGGACCACCGGCTGGACCAGGCGGTGCGCTGGATGAAGGACCTGGGCGTCAGCTACCTGCGCACGGGGCTGTCCTGGGCCGACAGCTTCCGTCCCGGAGCGCTGGACTGGTTCGACCGCCAGATGGACGCGCTGGCGGACTTCGACGTCACCGTCACCTTCTGCTTCACGCCCCAGCATCTGGGGATCGCGCCGCACCACAGCAGCGCCCCGCAGCGGCCGGAGGACTTCGCCGAGTTCTGCGCCGCCATGGTGGAGCGATACGCCTCCGCCCGCCTCCCCTCCGCCGTCGGCGTGAAGCGCCCCGCCGTCGCTTCGGCCTGAGGCTTGTGGCCGTCGCCGCCACGCTGGACCTGGACTGGATCACGCCGTCGCTGGCGGTAGGCGGCGCGTTCACCACGTCCGACATCCCCGCCCTCACCGCCCAGCGCGTGTCGGCCGTGATCGATCTTCGCGCAGAGGCTCGCGACGACGCAGCGGCCCTGGCGCGGGCGGGCGTCGGCTTCCTGCACCTGCCCACCGAGGACCACTGCGCGCTCCGGCTTGCAGACATCGACGCGGGCGTCGCTTTCGCCGCGCCGCGGATGGCGCAAGGCCGGGTGCTGGTGCACTGCCGCGAGGGGATCGGACGCTCGGTGACCCTGTGTCTCTGCATCCTGGTGGATGCGGGCGTGTCGCCCCTGGAGGCCATGCGCACCATCAAGGCCGCCCGGCCCTGGGCCTCGCCGAGCCCGCCCCAGTTCGACGCCTTCGCCGCCTGGCTGGTGGCGCGCGGCGCAGCGCCGCCGCCGTTCCAGGCGCTGGCGGACATCGCCTACCGCCACCTGGGCTGAGCATGCTCGTCTACGGTGACGCGGTCCGCACCGCCGATCCGCGCCATGTGATCGCTGCGCTGAAGGCCCGGTTGGAAGTGGTGGACGCGCCCGGATCACCCGTGGAACGCCATGCCCGGCTGTCCGCCCTGTTCATCGCCGGCGGCGAACTCGCCCAGGGCCTTGCGGACGCCGCCATGGCGGCCCGGGGCGGCGACGGTCCGACGCCCGAGCAGGACACCGCGGTCGTTCTCGTCCAGCACCTCGCCGCCGCCCTGCTCGCCTCCTGGCGCGCCCTGGGCGACCAGGCGCCGGGGCCGCTCCTCGACGCCCTGGCCATCCGGACGGCGCTGGATGCGCTTGATGGCCTGCCGCTCCCGGCCGAGGCGTCGCTGAAGACCGCCGAGGGCTACGCCTTCTACGCCCTGTACCCCGAGGCCTATGCGGACGCCGCCGAGCAGCTTGGCGGCGGACGCGAGGTCACCGTGATCGGCGTCCGCAGCATCGGCCTCGGCCTCGCCGCCGTCGTCGCCTCGGTGATGGACACGGGGCCGCCCGTCAGCGTGCGCCCGGTCGGCCACCCGTTCGAACGCCGGCTGCAGCTCCTGCCCGCTCTGGAGACGGCGCTGACGTCGAGGATCGGCGGACGTTTTGTCGTGGTGGACGAGGGGCCGGGCCTGTCGGGCAGCTCCTTTGGTGCGGTTGCGGACGCCCTGGAGGCCATGGGCGCCGCGCGATCGGACATCGCCTTCCTGCCCGGCCACGGCGGCGACCTCGGCCCGCAGGCGAGCCCCGCCCACCGCGCCCGATGGCGCGCCGCCGAAAGGCCCTGCACGCCTTTCGACCCCATGGCGCCGGAGCGCCCCGGCTGGCGGCTGGCGTCCTGGTTTCCGGAGCTGACGGATGGCGGCGAGGCTAGGCTGCAGGACCTTTCGGGTGGCGCCTGGCGGGCGCTCCGCTACGCCGGAGAAGCGGAATGGCCCGCCGCGAACACCGGCCAGGAGCGGCGCAAGCTGCTGCTGACCACCCCGCGCGGCGGCTGGCTGCTGAAGTTCGCGGGCCTCGGCGAGACCGGCGAGCGCGCCTTCGCCCGCGCTCACGCGCTCGCAAGCGCAGGCTTCGCCCCCGAAGCGACGGCGCTCCGCTATGGCTTTCTCGCCCAGCCGTGGCTGGAGCACGCCCGACCGCTCGACCTCCAGCCGCGGGACCGGCCCGCCTTCGCCGCCCATCTCGGCCGCTATCTCGGCTGGCGTGCGGCCGAGCTGCCGGCTCCAACCGGGGCGGGCGCGGGCTTGGACGTCCTGCTGCAGATGGCGCGGGTCAACGCGACCGAAGCTTTGGGCGGGGGTGTGGCTCGTTCTCCGGCGCTCGCCGACGCGCTTTGGGCGGGCGCGCCGCCTTTGGCGCGCGTGTGGACCGACAACCGCCTGCACGCCCAGGAGTGGCTCGAACTCGGTCCCCGCCGCTGGCTGAAGACCGACGCCGTGGACCACGCCTGCGCCCACGACCTGATCGGCGCCCAGGACATCGCCTGGGACGTCGCCGCCGCCTGGGTGGAGTTCGACCTGGACGCGGGCGAGATGGCGATCCTGCTCGCCGCCCTGGGGACCCGCGCCACGGTCGAGCCCGCGCTCGTCTCGTTGCTGGAGCCAGCCTACCTGGCCTTCCAGCTCGGAGCCTTCACCATGGCGGCGGCGGCCCACGCCGGCTGGCCGCAGGAGCAGGCGCGTCTGGCGCGGGCCGCCGCGAACTATCGTGCGCGGCTGCAGATCCTGCTGCTTTGAGCGCCCGGCGCCGACACGCCGCAGGCGCGCGGACCTGCGCGTGCTTGATCCCATCGGCGCGGGCGGGTGACATGGCGCCGAGCGATCAGCGCGTCCGCCGCGGCCGATCTTCCGGACAGGAGCCGCCATGGCCACGCAGACGCTGGACGCCCTCGCCGCCTATTGGCGGCGCTGGCTGTTCGAGGACGCCCTGCCGCTCTGGGCGACGGCGGGCGTCAACCCCGACACGGGCGGGTTCGAGGAGGCCATCGGCTGGGACGGCCGCCCCGTGCAGGCGCCGCTGCGCGCGAGGGTGCAGGCGCGCCAAGCCTATGTGTTCGCCACCGCTGGCGCGCTCGGCTGGGCCGGGCCATGGCGTGAGACGCTGCAGGGCGGCCTGGCCTTCATCGCCGCCCACTACCCGCGCGGCGACGGCCTCTATCGCACCCGGGTCGCCCGTGACGGGTCGGCGTTGGAGGGCGCGCCCCAGCTCTACGACCAGGCCTTCTTCCTGTTCGCCGCCGCCGCCGAAGCGCGCACGGACCCGCAGGAGGCCACGACCCTTGAGACAGGCGCCCTCGCCCATCTCGACGCGGTGGAGGCGCATTTTCGCAACCCCGCCGGCGGCTTCCAGGAGGCGGACCCGGACCGTCCCTACCAGTCCAACCCGCACATGCACCTGTTCGAAGCCGCGCTCGCCTGGGAGGCGGTCACCGGCCACCCGCGCTGGAGCACGCTCGCCGACGAGATCGCGCAGCTTTGCCTCGAGCGCTTCATCGATGCGCGAAGCGGCGCCCTGCGCGAGTTCTTCGACGCCCGCTGGTCCCCCGCGCCCGGCGACGCCGGCCGGGTGGTGGAGCCGGGCCACCAGTTCGAGTGGGCCTGGCTGCTGAAGCGCTGGAGCGATAGCCGCGGCCACACCGCCGCCGCCGCCGCGGCGCGCCGCCTGTTCGAGATTGGGGTGAGCCACGGGGTGGACGCGGGCCGTGGCGTCGCCTTCAACGCGCTGGACGACGGCTTCGCGCCGCTCGATCCCGTCGCGCGCCTGTGGCCCCAGACCGAGCGGCTCAAGGCCGCCCTCGTCCTCGCCGGAGACGACCGGGTCGAGCAGGCCGCAGCCGCCAGCGCCGGCCTGCAGCGCTATACCGACGTAGAGCCCCGGGGCCTCTGGCGCGACCGGCTGCAGCCGGACGGCAGCTTTGTGGAGGAGCCGGCCACCGCCAGTTCCTTCTATCACATCGTCTGTGCGCTGACGGTGCTGTTCGACGCCGCCGCCACGGCCGCCTGAGCACGCCGGGCCATGTACCACTGGCATAACGCTCAGAGCCTGATCGGCCTCGCTCTCACCATCGCCATCTGCTGGGCGGTGTCCGAAGACCGCCGCCGGTTTCCGCTGCGCCTGGCGCTAGGGGCGCTCGGCGTGCAGCTGGCCATGGTGCTGGTGCTGTTCGGCGTGAAGCCGGCCCAAGGGTTGCTGCAGGGGGTTGGCGCGGGCGTGGACGCGCTCGCCGGCTCCACCCAGGCCGGGACCCAGTTCGTGTTCGGCTATCTCGCAGGCGGCGACCAGCCGTTCCCGGTGGCCGACGCCCAGCCGCTGTACCTGCTGGGATTCCGCGTGCTGCCGGTGATCCTGGTGATCTGCGCGCTGGCGGCGCTGCTCTGGCACTGGGGCGTGCTTCGGGTGATCACCCGGGGGTTCGGCTTCATGTTCCAGAAGACGCTGGGCCTTCGCGGGGCGCCCGCGCTCGGGACCGCGGCCACCATCTTCCTGGGCCAGGTGGAAGGGCCGATGTTCGTGCGCGCCTATCTCGGCGCCCTCACGCGGTCCGAGCTGTTCACCCTGATGACGGTGGGGCTGAGCTGCGTGTCCGGCTCCACCATGGTGGCCTACGCGACCCTGCTGAAGGGCACGCTGCCGCACGCCGCCGCCCACGTGCTGACCGCCTCGCTGATCTCTGCGCCGGCGGGCGTGCTGCTGGCCCGCATCCTGGTGCCGCCCCGCCCCGGCGAGGAGAGCCAGGAGGGCGAGTACGGGATCGACCGCCGCTACGACAGCTCCACCGACGCCGTGATCCGCGGCATCGGCGACGGGCTGCAGGTGGCGCTGAACGTAGGCGCGAGCCTGATCGTATTCGTGGCGCTGGTCTCGCTCAGCGACCGCATGCTGCAGGCGCTGCTGCCGGCCTGGGGCGGCCAGCCGGTGAGCGTGGAGCGGGTGCTGGGCTTCGTCTTCACCCCGCTCGCCTGGGCCATCGGCGCCCAGGCGAACGAAGCGGCGGCGGCGGGCCGGCTGCTCGGCGTCAAGCTGGTGCTGACCGAGTTCTCCGCCTTCATCCAGCTTGGCCACACGCCCGCCAGCGTCATCGGGGCCCACACCCGCATGGTGCTGACCTACGCCATCTGCGGCTTCGCCAACGTGGCGTCGGTGGGCATTACGGCGTCGGGCTTCGCAGTGCTGGCGCCGGAGCGCCGGGGCGAGGTGTTCTCGCTGGTGTGGAAGGCGCTGCTGGGCGGGTTCCTGGCCACCTGCATGACCGCCTCCATGGTGGGCGCCTTGCCGGACGCCCTGTTCGGGCTCACACCGCCGCCCACCGCCGGAGCGCCCACCCGATGAAGCTTTACAGCGACGCCTACGCGCCCAATCCCCGGCGCGTGCTGTGGACCATGGCCGAGAAGGCGATCACGGACATCGAGGTGATCGCGCTGAACCTCCAGGCCGGCGAGCACCGCCAGCCAGGGTTCCTGGCGCTCGCCGGCGTGCCCGCCATCCCCCAGCTGGTGCTCGACGACGGGACGGTGATCGGGGAGTCCATCGCCATCTGCCGCTATCTGGAGAGCCTGCACCCCGAGCCCAACCTGTTCGGCCGCACGCCGCTGGAGACCGCCCTGATCGAGACCTGGATGCGCCGGGCCGAAATGATGTTCGCCACGCCGCTGATGCACGCGGTGCGCTACGGCCACCCGGCGCTGGCGGCGGTCGAGCCCAACCAGTCGCCGGAGCGCGCCGCCTCCGCTCGCGCCGCAGCCGACGCCGCCCTGCCCCTGTTCGAACGCCAGCTGCAGGGCCGCGCCTGGCTGTGCGGAGACCGGCTGACCATCGCCGACATCGTGGCGGGCTCAGGCCTCGGGTTCGCGCGGCTGATCGGCTACGAGGTCGGCGAGGCCTGTCCGAACATGGCCCGCTGGGCCAAGGCCGCCCTGGAGCGGCCGGGCGCCAAGCCCAAACGCTGAGCCCCCCTTCGCTGAGCCCCCTTGCCCGAACGGCTGCGGCCATGCAGGGTCGCAAGGCCCAGCCCGCCCGGAGCGCCCTCATGCAAGCCCGCTATTCCGCCCTGAACCAGGCGCTGCACTGGATCACCGCCGCTTGCATGCTGGCTATCCTGCCGCTGGCCTGGGTGATGACCAATGCGGCGGAGAAGACGCCGCACCTGTCGGCCATGTACAACTGGCACAAGACGCTCGGCACCATCGTGCTGTTCGTGACCATCTTTCGCCTGGTCTGGCGCT